>JALGXY010000182.1 GCA_029824495.1 Fimbriimonadia bacterium | reverse complement strand
AGCTTTTATTTGCGGACTGTAATGCAACATTCCCTATCTCTCTCAGAGATAGTAGTGTGTTGCGTTGGCAACATCAGCCCAGCGGAGTTCGAGGAGCGGACAATGCGGGCTTAACTCAACCGTCCACTTTATTGATGTAAAACCATTCGGCCAGTAGCGGTTATTTTGGTCTTGATTAGATTTTTAAATCACTCTCGATCGCTACAAGCACTTCATCCAGTATTGGCCTCAGAGAATTTAACCTTGAATCAAAAAGTCGATTCATCCGAAGTCTCAATGCAATGTACCCTTCTAGCTCATCATCGATTAAAACTTCGGCTAAAACAAACACCCGGAATCTAGCCTTGAATGGAGTGCTCTAATTTTCGTAGCAGCTGTCGCAATTCATCGTGCTCCTCTGCCAACTGGCTAACGTTCAAATACCATCCATAAGACAGCTTCACATCTTTCCCTTTCTTGTGCAGATACGCCAGCATGGTTGAATATGTGTTGTCTGTTGTCGATTTGCAGATGGCCCAGCCAGCTGCTTGACGCCACATCAAATCACCTTCTGTGTAATGGGGAGGGGCATTGTCCACTGGTTCCCCCCTGGCAGCCTTAATAGCTAACAACTTCTCTTCAAGCCTTTCGATTAAGTCATCAATCTCGGGAACGATATTCAGTGCATTCTCCAGACGAAGGAGCTTGTCGTTGTCGACGAGATAACTCAGCTTTCCCGCGTCGGTATTTGCTAACAAAGCCTGATCCCGGAAAACCTCGTGGAGCGTAAGAGCGTGCTCCATGAAGCCTCCGGGGCCGTCCCAACGTAAATTTGAAAGTACTGCTAGCAGAGCAGCCCAGACTGTTCCGTCGCCGACAATTCTTCTGAAGGAATCACCATTGCCGTCTTCCTCATACCGCTCCTGAACGTACCGGATTACGCCTTGCGATCCGTGATAGGGCTTAATTAGCGCGACCTCGATAACTTTCCTGCTCCACAGGTCGGCTTCCGCTGGTGTTGCCCAGCCATCAATCTTGGCGACCTGGGTCAGACCCAATATGTACGCGATGGCTTGAACCATTTGAGTGGCGGTCGCGGCCTCCGCGAACTCGTGACTGGAAAGTGTGTTGAGGAATTCTTCAACTTGATCTACGAGCCTGGAGCGAACTCGGTCATCAAGCTCTTCCTGTTCTGGCTCTTTGGGCGTAAGTTTTTCGGTCACCCCGCGAAGCTTGGGATCATTACGCTCTTTCGGGTTTTCATCTTCGTCGGACTCGCCCCCCTCGCCTTCTAGATCGTTCAACTCATCATCAAAGCCCTCAGCCAGGATGGACTCGAACAACAGACGAAACACACCGGTTAAACTCAGCGAGACCGCAGATCCAGAGCTCTGTTTGTCTACCTGTTCCTGCAGTCGGATTTCCTTTAGTGATTGCACCAATTGATTGGGATCGATTGGAGCAGCAGCCGGTTTGTCAGGTTCCTCCTTCTTGGCTTGAGTACGGTCGAGTAAGTGCTTAGGATCTCGAAACGCATCGGGATTTGTGAGCAATTCAGAAGCTAACTGATGAAGCGACTTGAGATAGCGGTGTCTCTCTGCGTTAGAACGTGCTCTCGTAAGTCCGTGCAGATTCTCTGCCAGGTTTTTACCTCTGGATGCATGTCTGAGTTCACCCAGATGATTAATCCATAGTAGATGCCTCTCTGTGGCTCCTTCGGACTCATGGAGAAATAGATCGCCGAAGATTGTTCCTGCCTCACGAATACCCTCCGAGATCTTTGCCAACAACAATGGCTCCTGAGGGGAAGGTGAAGAACAAGGCCATTCTTGTCCCTGGATGTTCGCCACTGCCGACCATCCTTCCGGTAACGGCGCGTTTAGTTGAATGAGGAGGTTTTGCGTGTCTGGGTCCCAGCTTGAACTGACAACCCGGTAGTTCTTTGGCTGTTGATCTATTTGTTCGGAAGCATCCTCAATTCGGTGTGTCTGTACGGGTTTGGAGTCCTGCTGAAAAACTCCCACGGCATCTTTAAAGGACTCTGCGCTTGGAGTGTCATAAACAACGACCAGTTCATCGTTGCCAGAGATGCGTTGAGGAACCGTCCACGCAGCTGCCGAGCAATTGGCAGAGCCAAAACAGGCGGCGGGACCATCCGAACCATCAAGCCAAATGAACTTGGCATGCATAGGCCTTGGGCTTTCAGAATCCAAAGACCTGACGTCAACTTCAAGAGGAAGCTTTGCGAGTTCATCCAAGTCGAAGGAGGATCGACCTGGATCGACCAGAACAGTAGCTTTTGAAATCCCAAATGTCTCATGAAGCCACTGCAAGAACCTGCCTCTTTCATCCGTGGAACCTGTGCAAATTCTTGCCTCCTGGAAGGAACGACCAGACCATCTCTCAGCAAGCTGTTCAGCCAGTGTGACTTCAGAAAAAGTAGTCAGCACAAAAGGCTGTTCGGTAGCGCTGATCTCAGCATTCGCTAACCAGTCGTGCATCAACAGCCGGTCGATAGCATCATCCTCTTGGCTGATTGCCCCTCGGCCTCGAAGGCCGGCCAACAACGGTTTAAGCCATGCCCCGCTATCAACCTGGTCGGGGCCGAACGTCCAGGCGGTCGCCAGTTCCCGATTGACGGACCACCCTGAATACGTGATGTTGGCGGAGCCCACCCAGATCGCGCCACCTGAGCTATTGGCTTTGATGATGATCTTGGGATGAAATGCCCCCCCAATATTGATGGGGATGAGCTGGTACCGTCGACCCAAGTGCATGACCTGCCCAGGCCAGGATGGCTTTGAGTGGTCTATCTCCCTCCCATCGGCACAGATCAGAATTTCACTGCTTCCCGAGGCGAGAAGATCAGGAAGGGCGAGACGTTCGAAAAATAGGGGATCGAAAGAGTACGAAAGAAGGAGCGTGCTCTGATATCCCTGAAGGCGGCAAAATTCACGTGGGTTCATTCGACTAGTCCCAGGGCCGCTATGTTTCTTCTCAGGATTCGCTCACCGCGTTCTGTGATGCCTGACGCATCGATCAATGCAAGCTGCTGTAGCCAGGATATGGCTTGATCAAGCCTGCTAGCAGACCGACCAGGCATGAAGTCCCTGCGCGAACTCCAGCGACGTCCATCGCTCGTGATCACTGCCACATCCTTTGGCTCTCGCTCGAACCTTAGCCTGGTC
>JALGXY010000181.1 GCA_029824495.1 Fimbriimonadia bacterium | reverse complement strand
ATTGCGTGCGTGTGCATGTGAAAGCGCTGCGCAGAGATCCTCGATGATGGGCATTGCCTCATCCAGAGTCAGGCCTGATTTCGGTCGTATCTCCTCGCGAATGATCGTGTCTAGCGTTTTCCCGTCGAGATACTCCATCGTGATGAACATGATTCCGCCATCTCGATCGAAGTCGTAAACGGTGGCGATGTTCGGATGGGCAAGCCTTTGCTGGCGACTGGCTTCCCGTTGCAGCGCGATGAATGCTTCCGGGCGTTGCTTGAAGCTGTTGTTTAGGATTTTGACGGCGACGTAGGGGTTCCTGTCCTGGGCCTCCAGTTTCAGGGCGTCGCGTCCCTTATAGACCATGCCCATACCGCCTACACCCAGCACCTCGTCCAGAATGAAGCGGTCTCTCAACCTCTCCCCGACGTTGATCTCCCGATCTTCGTTTGAGATCACCTGAGTTTCAGGTGGAGTGTTTTCGGCGCTGATTATCTGCGTGCCTTCCTGGCTTTCCGGGGAAGAGGGCAGGTCATCTTCGGCATCGGCGAACACCGTGCTGGTGAACTCACCGCCTTCGTCTATCCCTGTTGCAAGCCTCGTGGCGGCAGAATCGGCGATGGCCTCGGCGAGCCGGGTGTAGTCGTCCGTGGTGATTGACGAGGCGGCACACGCCGCTTCGAGCTCTTCGAGGAGTTCGGGGGCTGCATCGTCAGCTTCTAGCAGGATCTCCCTGATTCTGCTGACCAGCGCTGCGACGTCCAGCTCGCCCCGGCTGAGTGCCTGTATCTCTCGCTGAAGACGCGCGCCGTTCATCGGGTGAGTGGAATTCCGCCTCGTGTAACAGTCAGATATCCGAGCTCTGAGGCTGCCTGCACCACCGACCGCCTGACCCGACGAGGTGACAGAATGCCGCGGGCGCTGCGGAAACCTCAGCCCACCTATGATAAAGCCCGCGGCTGGTATTGCCACCAGCCGCTAAAGCGTTTCTAACGATGCTCCTCCGACTCAGGCTCAGACCGTCAATGCAGGCGTCTGAGACTCTGATCAGTTCATGATCACGTCTAGGCCGATGCCCCAGACGAAGTCCGCTCTCAAACCATCATCATTGAGCGGGACGCTCACGAAAGCATTCAAAGGTATGTTGCGATTGGAAAAAGGATTCCACTTGGCGGCCACCGCAAAGTCGATCACATGGTTTCCAATGTCTTTGACGTGCGGGTTGTAGCGGCCAATCACGTCGGCGGCGATCGTCAGCCGGTTTGTCACTCTCGCATCGCGTAACGCGTCCCATGTTCTTCGACAGGACGGCGACGCCTCGGAATTGAGTCTCACCTGTCCCGAGGAGGTCTTTTTCATCCCCTGTCGGCAGGGTGACGTCAAAAAGGACGGCAAAGTCAGCAAATACGCTGGCGTCGTCCATAAAGCGATACTTGGCACGCAAGAGGACGTCGCCGATCCCTGTCTCTGTGCCTCCTGTCTCGTCGAACGCGAGGTCCGGATCGGTCTCGAAGGAATGTACTGGATTGCCGCCGATCGTCGATCCTTCACCCCCGGGGACGATAGAGGCGATCGATGAGGCGCGAGCTTCTACCCGGACGATCGGCACCACTATGCCGATATCAAACCGGTTAGTAACGCCGTAGTTACTGAACAGCGCGAAGACTTCCTGTTTGAGATCGATATCGATGTCCAGCTGTATGGTGTCAGTCTCAAATCCCGTGAGCTGCCCATCAGGGGGCGGGATAGGCGGCGGGCCTACCGCACAGCAATCCTGATGCGAAAGCGTAATGCTTATGTCCGACAGCTTGTCGCCGTCCAACTTCTTGAAATCCTGGTTTGTGTAACCAAATCCCAGCGTCCATCTTCCTTCGCCAAGCGTGGTGGCCCGCTCGGTCAGCAGAGGGCCGAGGCTGTCCTGAACGGCCTGGGGTACTCCGCTGGAGAGATCGAACGACACACCGGTCACGGTTGAATTCAGGGCGAAGATGCCGGCGCCTGAAAGGATCCCGTCGCTGAGTGCAGATAGTTCCTGTATCTGCTGCTCGCCTGTGAAGTGAGGCTGGTGTGCCTCAGCAATGAAAGAAGGAATGCCGGGTGCGGCTGGCAGAAAGATGCCATCACCACCGTACAGATCAGTAATGAAGTCCTGCAGATCGGCGGCCTTTAACGGCCCGCTGGCAATCAATCCAATGAAAACCAGACACAGTCTCACGTGCTTGGGCATCCTCGCCTCCTCTTATCGTCTCCTAAAAGCAATCTTAGCTGGTTGCAGTCAACGGTCAAGCGAGTTGGGTCTCATGCGCTTCCGGCATCCGCTGGCGTCTGGTGGAGGTGCTATCCGTTGTATAGAGCGAACAGAACTGCAGCGCCGATAAGTGCAGCCAGCGCGATCAGCGCAGAGATACGCCAGCGTACGGTCGTATTCGTATGTCGTCGTGATGCTGACGTGTCCGGCTTGTTTGCGGATCTCAGCTCAGAAGCGGACGAGGACGGTGGCTTGGCGGCAGGGACGTCGGGCTCGGGCGAATTGTCGAATATCTCGGAGAACGAAGTGGGTGAGTCGATAAACACAGTCCGATCCGCCGGGTGGGAATCGATCAGCTCATCAGGCAGGCTTTCGGAATCGTCTGCTGACACCGTGCTCACCTTGTATACAAAGCAGTCTCCTCCAAAGGCAACGGTGTCGCCGTCTTCCAGCTTTTGAGCGTGCTCGTCCAGCGCGGTGCCGGAAACGAATGTGCCGTTGGTGCTGCCGAGATCTTCGATGAACAACTGATGATCCCGAAGAAATATGTGGGCGTGTCGGCGAGAAATGAAGGACAACTGCTCTGGAAGCTTCGTCTGGTAGCGGGTAAAAGCTTCGTCGTACTTGTTGATCAGATATGGGAATCGGGAGACGACGATCGACTCATCGAGGGTTTCGTTCTCTGGTGTCAGTACGAGGCGCATGCCGTCGTCTCCGTTCCTGTTGTCTGCCGTCGTCACCCGGTCCATGATTTTAACCCTGAAGGCAAGCTCCCCGAACTTTAGCTCATCTCCGGAACGAATTACCTGTGGATTGCCAAGAATCTGCTCACCGTTTCTGAAACTGCCATTGGCACTGCCGAGATCCGCCGCATAGAAGTTTCCACTCTCTTCGAAGATACGCGCGTGACGCTTGGATAGCGACGAAACCTCAACCGCGTCCAGATGGCTGAAAGGCTCCTCTGTGCGGCCAATAGAAAACGGACTGTCGCTGATTACGATCTGCTCGGGAGGTGCTGTGCCGAGCTGTTCCAGTATCAGCTGCACGATTCCGTCCCGATCACCGGAGGAAGAAATGGATCGCTTTGTCGCCTGCTGAGGCCAGCGCGGGAATATGCAGAGCCTGAGTCATCGATCGAGTCATCGAGTAAGGGAGTAACCATCAGTTACTCAGAGAGTCTGCCCGACGGGAACGGTACCGAATCCTGCGTGGCTCATGCAAGCAGAAATGCGCTGCCGCAGTACAACCGCTTGAGAGCGGCTAAGTGCTAGGAGTTGCCGATGGAGTTCTTCTTGGAGCGGGTGCCGATAGAAGATGCTCCGGCCCGCATCCGATTACGAAAGGCGTAGTTCACCGCTGTGATATCTATCGGCTGGAAGTTGCTGCGGGTTGTTTCCTCGAACTTGATAAGTGCCAGCGTCACATTGTCTCGAGCACCCCGTTCGAGGGTGATGTCCAGCAGTTCCTGGCTTGCATCATCGCAGTCGTAGCTTTCAGCTACCGTTGCTATCTCTCCATCCTCGACTTCGAGTGTCAGGCCATCGCTGCAGAGTATGACAGTGTCTCGATCCCGCAGGGCGCCCCGTGCCTCATCGACGATGAGACGCTTGCTGGCGCCAACTGCGCGAGTGATCCTTCTGGCAGCAGGGTGTGAGCGGATTTGGTCAGGATCGATTTCGCCGCGGTCGATGAGCTCCTGGAGTTGATTGTGATCATGAGAAAGCTGCTGGAGCTTGTCGTCCCTGAGAAGGTACGCACGACTGTCGCCGGCCCACAAGCATGCATACTCGTTTCGGCAGGCGATGAAGACCACGATCGTCGTTCCCATAATGACTTCGGGACCCTGGGAGTTAGCTTCAGCCTTGACTGCGAGATGTACCTCATCAATCAGCGCTCTCACACGATCGATGTACTCGTCCATGGTATCGGCAGGGTCTACATGGCGGAACGCATCAACAACCATCCGGCTGGCCACATCACCGCGAGTATGGCCACCCATGCCATCAGCGATAACCCATAAACCCGCTTCCGGGCGAGCAATATAGGCATCCTCGTTAATTTTTCTGCGTTTACCTGCCGAGGTTCGGCAACTGGACCACCAGCGATAACCCATTTCGGAGCTCTTAATCTGATATGTCAGTATGTATAAGAATATACCGTCTATCGCCCGGGGCAAACCTGCGGGATACCCCTAACGTTCAGTCCGTCGGATAG
>JALGXY010000180.1 GCA_029824495.1 Fimbriimonadia bacterium | reverse complement strand
TCAGGTGTTTGCCGGGACGGCCTGCTATGCTGCCGATGTTCAGACCTTCTTTAGAAAGTGGCTGGTCGACCTGTCGGACTCTCAGCGAGAAGATGGCCAGTATCCGATGGTGGCTCCGCTGAAGGTCGCCGGCGGCGACGGAGGGCCTGGCTGGGCCGATGCCGGCGTCGTAGTGCCTTGGGCGCTTTATGAAGCTTACGGGGACAGGGCCGTGCTCGAGACTCAGTATCCGTCGATGCAGAAGTTCGTTGAGTTTTTGTTGAGCCGGTCTGACGAGCCTGGGGTCCCGCCGAAGGAATTCCACTGCTTTGGTGACTGGGTCAGTGTGGAGGGGGACATCCCTAAAGAGGTGACCTACACCGCATTCTTCGGGCAGACGGTCGACCTGATGTCGAAAATCGCGGGCGTGCTCGATCGGCCACAAGATGCAGCTGAATATCGGCGGCTCTTTGAGCAGGTCAAGTCTGTCTTCAATCGCGACTACGTATCGGCTGACGGCACGGTGCGCGGAGACCGCCAGTGTTCCTATGTTCTCGCTCTCTCATTTGGGCTGCTCGAAGGAGAATCGAAGCGGCTGGCTGAGAAGAAGCTGGCTGACGAGGTTGAAGAGAAGGGACACCTGACGACCGGGTTCTTGGGCACCCGAGACCTGCCTAGAGTGCTGCGCGACATGGGCAGAACCGACCTGGCGTATCGACTCCTGATGAGAGATGAGTACCCCGGCTGGCTCTTCCCGATCAAACATGGCGCGACATCGATTTGGGAGCGATGGAACGGCTGGACTCCAGAAAATGGGTTTGCTGATCCGGGCATGAACTCATTTGCTCACTACGCCTTTGGAGCGGTGGGCCAGTTCATGTGGGAGACCGTTGTTGGGCTTCGGCCTTTGGAGCCAGGTTATCGTCGGTTCTTGGTTGCACCGGAGCCTGGCCCATTGGAGCACGCACAAGGAGTGTTCGATTCCATTTCCGGGAAAATTGATGTCGCTTGGAAAAACTACGGAACCCATGTTGGGCTCGACCTGGTGGTGCCGCCTGGAACCACAGCATTGGTGCGGCTGCCAGGGATGCCGGAGTTTGAAGTCGGTCCGGGACAGCATGTTTTCGATTCGAAAATGGTCTGAGTTCAGCTTCCGTCCAGTAGAGGTCAATCAGGTTGCCAGCTGTAGAATCTGTATCGCGTAGTCGTCGCTATCGGCCGTCTTGGGGCGTCATCTGGACTGCCCTGACCATTCTGATAACCGTTCCGTTCCTTCCTTCGTTGACAGGGACTCCAATTTTTGATGACTTTCAGATCTTGGATGGAGCTGCGTTGGGTGGGGCATCAAGCTGGATTGATGCAATTACAAGTCCGTTTATTTTTGGCTACTATCGTCCTCTCGTCTCCCTCTCCTTTTTTGCTGACAGGGCATTATTTGGCACAAATCCGTTCTTTTATCATCAGACCAACCTGCTGATTCATGTCGCAGGCGCATGGGCAGCTGGATGGCTGGGATGGGTCCTGACCAAAGACAAGGCTGTGGCCACGGTAGGGGGAGTTCTGTTCGCCTTGCATCCTGTCCAGGCAGGTGCAGTCTCCTGGATTGGCGGAAGAACAGACTCCCTCTGCGCCCTGTTTCTTGCTCTCTATGGAGCCATGCTGGTCAATGCGATCCGCAACAGCCATCGGAGAGGCTGGTGGGCGTTGGGAGCAGCAGTCTGCCTCGTCATGGCGGGTTTCGCCAAAGAACAGGCGATGGCAGGAATCATCGCCCTTCCTGCTGGACTGATTCTGTTGTCTGAAAAGCGATTGGCATGGAAGGAGATCAGAAATCTGTCGGCGCCAATTGCAGCGGGTGTGATCTTCTATCTCGTGATCTGGAGTCTGATGTCAGAACGCGAGTTTTCAGCAGCTCAACGTCCGCTGATTGCCCAAGCTGAGCTTGCGGGAAGGGGGATGACTCACAACTTGATGCTGATGCTGTCTCCCTACCAGCGGCTGATGCACATCTACACATTCGAGCCGAGCCGAGCGTTTGGGTCGCTCCCTGTTCTTCTAGGTTGGCTGAGCTTCGCTGGCATCGGCTTTTTTGTCATTCGACTTTGGCGATCGCAGCCTGTTGTCACTTGGCTCCTGGTGTTCTCTTCCGCTCTGGTGTTGCCTGTCAGCAGCCTGATTCCAATGCCGTCAATGCATGTTGCGTCGTATCGAGTTCTGATTGCAGTTCTTCCGCTGACAATCGCAATGGCAGTGGCGCTGTTTAGATTGAGGAAGCGTTGGCCGCTTTCAGCAGTTGTCGGATTCGGTCTTGTCTTGGCATGGTGGGTCCCTGTGACATACAGTCACGGCCTGGACTGGAAAAGTGAAGCTGCTGTATACAGAGCGATTACTGAGAGCGACCCGAACTTTATCTCGCTGCACACGTTCCACGGCGGGGCGATGGCAGCTCCTCCGGCCGAGGCAGAGGAGAATCTTGAAGACCTGCTGACCTGGCTATTTGATGGGGACGATTGGAGGAGCGCAGATCAGACGAAGGCAGCCTGGAGCGATGGAGAGGCGATCGAGGCTAGAGTTGCAAGAAATGCAGGCATTGAAGTCAATCCTGTAGAGATCGTCTCTACTGCATTCCTATCGCTTGCGATTGTGAGGAAGAATCAAGACGACTTTAGTGGGGCACTCGACGCAGCCGAGGCAGGGATTGTCATTGATCCGAGCAATGGCGGCTGCTATCTTATTGCAGGAGACGCTCTCCTTCAACAAGGTCTAGATCAGCGCGCTAAAGCGTTCTACAAGCAGGCGATTGCTCGTAATCCAAGTGACTCTGCCTCGCATTTGGCTTTGGCAGACATCTACCTTGCTGAAGGAGATCTTAAGTCTGCCGCCCGTGAATTGGAGGCGGTTACCAGGTGGAATGCCTGGATGAGCTTCGGGTTCCTCGAACTGGCAAAGGTCTATCTGCAGATGGAGAGACCTGACAAAGCTCAGGAGACCTTGGAACGTGGGATCAAGGCTGGCACTGTGACCAAAGAGCAAGCGGACGAACTGATGGCGAGCGAAAAGAGCTGATGAAGTACCTGATGTTTGGATTTGGGGAGCGCGATCTGCAGAAAGACCGCGACGGCTACGATGCAGGATATGCCGAGACGGGAGTCTATGTCGTCCTCTATGAAGACGGCTCGATCAAAGCGTACGAGACTCCTGATCTGTA
>JALGXY010000179.1 GCA_029824495.1 Fimbriimonadia bacterium | reverse complement strand
CCAAAGGGTGCCTTCATCTTTCCATCTGCCCCAAGAACCAGCCCAAAACCGCGTCCGAGTCCCGGGGATTTTTCTGGCCGCCTGATCTGGGTGAGGGAGGTCGCCTGTGCGCCAAAGTGGTTTCCAACGGCAACGCTTAACCCGAAATCTCTGCCGGCTCTCAAAACCGTTCCGCTCTCTCGCCCTTCACCGCCATCAAACACACCGATCTCCATCGGTGCATTATCAAAAACCAGTTCTGTGTTGAAGCTGATCCCGGTCGAAAACTCGTGGATCATGCCTTTCTGGCCAAACGGAATGGCCTGACGCCCAAATCGCCACTCATCTCGCAGGTCGAGGAACAGCTCTTCGATCGATTCATCATCCGAGTTGTTCGGAATCGGCTGGATCCGCTGAGTCATCAGCATCCTCGCGCCGTTCTCTAGATAGAGCCGGAATCCGACTACAGAAGACTGCCCGTCGGCGTCGTACCAGCGCAGTGTTGAGGCGCCGCCTTTCTCCCAAGTCAGGGTTGGCCTGAACTTGTAGAGCAGAGAGAATTCTGGAGCCTGAGCCGCCGCAGTGCAGGTCAGCAGGGCGAGAGGCAAAAGCAGGAGCTGGCGCATCGTCATGACTTCAGACGACTGACGAGGTCAGCTTGTGGCACGGTCTGCTGGTCGCCCGTATCCATGTTCTTGATCGTCACGGATTCGGCAGCAATCTCGTCCTCACCCAGAATCAGCGTCCAGCGTGCACTTGAACGGCCCGCCTGCTTCATCTGATTCTTCATTCCTTTGCCTTCAATATCCTGCTGGCAGCTCACACCTTCTTTACGGAGCCGATCAACGATCCGGTTGCCAATTTGAATTGCTTGGTCGCCCAATGCGACCACAAAGACATCGAGTCGATCGACATCTGGCAGCAGATCTTCAGCCTCCATCGCAATCAGGGCTCGCTCGATTCCCATCGCAGCACCTACCGCCGGCGTTGGGCTTCCGCCCAGCTCCTGAATCAGCTTGTCGTAGCGCCCTCCACCACAGAGTGCCGACTGAGCGCCAAGCATGCGCCCTTCAACTTCAAAAACAGTGTCCGTGTAGTAATCGAGGCCGCGCACAATTCGGGGCGCCTCTTCAAACTCGATATCAGCCTCGTTCAGCCGCTTTAAAACGGCATCGTAATGTTCTCGGCTCTCCGGTTCAAGATAGTCGGTGACTACCGGCGCGCCGGACAGCAGATCTTGAATTGAGGGGTCCTTCGAATCGAGAAGTCTCAGCGGATTCTTTTCGGCCCTGGCTCGACCCTCTTGATCCTGATCCTTCAGCCAAGAGGCCATGTGATTCAGAATCGCATCCGCGTAGGCTCGTCGGGCCTGAGCACGTCCGATCGAATTGACCAGGACGCCGAGCTGTTTGATGCCGAGTGCCTGATAAAACCTGACGGTCATCTCGATGATCTCCGCATCCGCGTTGGGCGAGCTGCTGCCGATCAGCTCCATGCCGACCTGGTGAGCCTGTCGGCAACGGCCTTTTTGAGGCCGTTCGTAGCGGAAGATCGGAGTCTTGTACCAGACACGAACAACCTGGCCCTGCTGGTTGAGAAGGCCGCCTTCCAGGACAGCGCGAAGCACAGGTGCTGTGCCTTCGGGCTTCAGCGTCATGCTGCGCTCACCTTTGTCGAGGAATGTGTACATCTGCTTGTTGACAACCTCGCTGGTCTCGCCAGACGAGCGCACAAACAGATCGGTCTCCTCGAACATCGGCGTCCTGATCTCGCCGTAGCCGTACAGCTCGGAGATTTCGGCAAAAGCCGTCTCCACACGGCTCCAGTGAGAAGCCGTGTCAGGCAGGACGTCGTAGGTGCCGCGAGGGGCCTTGAATTTCGGCATGAATGCGTGTCGATTATGTATCAGGTCAGTCGAGGCTGACGGGCATTACTTGTCCGGCGTGGGGCCTGGCTCCCAGCCCTCTTTGCTCGCTCGCATCAACACATCGACATCCATATCTCGATCGACACGGATCTGGCAACTCAGTCGGAAGTTGCCCAGTTCGCCATCCTCTTCCAGACAGTCATGTTCTGTGGCCTGCATCTCAGGCTCTTCTGACGAAAACTTGACACGACACGTCGTGCAGCGGGCGTTCCCGCCGCAGCGGTGGCTGACATCGACGCCGTTCTCTTCGAGAGCCAGGACGAGTTTTGTGCCTTCTTCAACCTCGAAAGAGTCGAAGCCAGCAGCCTTGATTGTGTGTTTAGGCATGTGAAGAACATTGTAGACCTCCTGACCCTGAGCCTGCACACGAGTCAGAATGGGAGCATGATCAACGAAGAACGGCTGATCAGCCTGTTCACCAACCTCTGCTCCATCAATGCCCCCTCGTTAGAAGAGCGAGACTGCATCGACTGGACAAAAAACCTCCTGACCGAAATGGGTCTCGATGTTGTCGAAGACGAAGCTGGCCAGGCGATCGGCGGCAATGCAGGCAATGTCATTGCGACACTGAAAGGGAACACTCCTGGGCTGCCAAGAATCTTCCTCAGCGCCCACTTCGACACTGTCGAACCGACGGCAGGCATCGAGATCGAAGAGGTCGACGGCATCTTCCGCACTGCCTCGGACACAATCCTCGGAGCCGACGACAAGGGCGGAATGGCACCGGCGATCGAAGCCTGTCAGCATCTGATTGAATCGGGGGAGCCGCACGGTGACATCGTTCTTCTCTTTACAGTCGCCGAAGAGATCGGCCTGAAAGGCGCCGGCGTACTCGACATCGAAAGCCTTAATCTCGATTTTGGATACGTGCTCGACACAGGCCCACCGGTCGGCAGTTTTGTCAACAAGACTGCAACTCATGATTGTCTGGAGGTCACTTTCCTCGGCAAGCCTGCCCATGCCGGAAAATTCCCAGAAGAGGGAATCAGCGCGATTCAGGTGGCTGCAGAAGCGATCTCTGGCATGAAGCTGGGAAGAATCGGCCCGGAAACAACTGCAAACTTTGGCCTGATCGAAGGCGGGACCGGCGTGAATGTGGTCTGCCCGTTTGTCACGCTCAAGGGTGAAGCTCGCAGCACAAGCACTGAAGACCTCGACGCTCAGGTCGACCACATGCTGAAGTGCTGTACGGAAGCCGCCTCCAAGTGGGGAGCAGAGCTGCAGGTTCAGCATGACCGTCACTATTCGGCCTATCAGATGAGCGAGGACGAGACCTGCGTCAAGATCGGC
>JALGXY010000178.1 GCA_029824495.1 Fimbriimonadia bacterium | reverse complement strand
CACTGGATTGCCATTACTTCCGATTCTAGATCATAGTCGTCTTACAATCACCAGGTCGTCGAACTCACCCGTATCATCGAACGAACCGAGGCCGAAGCGGCCTGCGCCGAACGTCTTGTCGGTGGCGGTCATCCAGGGGGTGGACATGTCATCGAAGAAGACCTGGATCGAGCCGGATTCGAGGTCGCGGATCAGGCGGAGCTTGTGCCACTTGTGATCCCAGGGGGTGCCGTCGGTGGTCTTGGTCGAGATCTTGATGCGGTCCGCGCCGTTGACGATGAAGATCTGGTTGGCGCGCGGGTCCATCTGTTGGCCGAAGTGGACGTAGTAGAAGTGCGCCGGGTCCTGGTAGCCGAAGAAGAGGCAGAGGTCGCGGTGGCCGTAAAGCTCCTTGGTGCTGCGGGCGAGGACCGTAGCCTGGAATGAGCCGAACTTCCGGCTCTTGATCAGGGCGATGTTGTGCGGGCTGCGGTGCGGCGGCTGATACTTGCTCTGCTTTTTGAGGGCGAGCACCTTTCCGAAAGGCGTGCTCTTAACCTGCCACGCTGCCTCGTCTGTCGCCTGCCAGTCTGCTGCCCAGTCTTCGAAGTCATCGCTGAAGAGGGTCTGTGAGATTGTCGCGGCTGCGAGGAGGCTGAGCATGTCGTTGAGATTACCTGCGACGCTGTCCACCACCATCCCCCGCCCGCCCTTGGTGGTGGACGGGATTGGAGTGATTCCCACTCTTCCATTGTTTCGAAGCGAAATGGAGGAGGGGGTTAGGGGGTGGAGGGCGTCAGTGCAGACGTGGACGTCCGCACCGCAGAGTTTGGATTCAAACCCTCCCCCTTGCTTGCAGGGGGGAGGGTTAGGGTGGGGGGTTCTCCTGTTCAACTCAGAACTCTGAATCGACCCCCATCCCCTCCACGTCGACCCCAACCTAATGTTGGCCTCTTTGGCGGACCCTCCCCTTCCCCCTATGAAGAAGGGGAAGGGGGATGACACCTCTCCCCCTACGCCTAGGAGGAGAACAGAAGAGGGGGAGGATTATCGGCACCATCGGCATGAGTTTTGGTTTGACCGCCCCTCCTTTTGTCCCTCCCCTCCTCCGGGGCAAGAGGGGAGGGAAGTCAATTGACTGAAGCTCCATTTGTCCAGCCCCCTCTCCTTTATGGATCATAGTTCGACCCTCCATCCCCCAACCCCCTTCCTCCCTGCGAAGGAGGAAGGGGACAATCAGATTCCCCAAGCGGTATCTGACACAAGGCGATGACTAAACGGGAATCAGACTCGAGCGATCAGGCCGAGGGGACCTTGCTTGAGTGACGGGAAGATGGAGGCCGGATCTGGTGTCATGAGTCTCTTTTCGAGGACCTCGAGCAGGATCGCACGGTAATCGGTCGAGACCTCAAGGTTCTCCATGAGCTTGCCGTCTGAATGGACCAGACCTGGCCACTCGCCATACACCTGGCCGCCTTTGACACCACCGCCCATCAGCATCATCATGCCAGCGCGGCCATGATCGGTTCCGAGAGCCTGGTTTTCGCGCAGGCGTCGGCCGAATTCGGTCTGGACGACGATGGTGACGCGCTTGTTGAGCGAACCGAGGTCCTTCCGGAATGCTTCTATTGCTGCGCCCAGTTCTTTGAGCAGAGGCGGCAATAGGCCGGTGGTTTTGCCCTGAGCTACATGGGTGTCCCAGCCATCCATTTCGAGGCAGGCGACCTCCAGGCCCATGTCCGCCTTGATCAGGAATGCGGCCTCACGGAGTGCTCGCCCCATATGCTTTTCGAGGTCGTAGGTCGCGCCGTTCTCAGGTTGATACGACTTAACATCGGTCTCGTCGAGGCGTTTCAGAACGGAAAGGGTGTCTCGCCCTGCCCTGGAAAGGACATCCTGGCCAGAACTGTAGAGACGTTCGAGCTTTTCGAGCTGCCCAGGCTTATCAGAGTTGAGCTTGTAATCGTCTATCGATCGAATGGCGATCGGGCCAACCGCGCCACCGAGAGACTCGGGCATAAAGCTGGAGAGGGCCACGGCCCGAAGCGGAGCCTGCCGATCGGGCGTTGCGAGGAGGTGCCGTCCGAGCCAGCCACCGTCGGCCGAATCGGTCTGGTTGTCTAGGCCTCGCTGCATCGCGGAAATCGCCTCAAAGTGAGAGAGGGTCTTGTCGCCTGAACCGGAGGCGTGAACCACGGCCATTTCGCCGGCATCCCACGTCTCTCTGAGCCCAGAGAGTGCTGGGTTCAGGCCAAAGAAGCCGTCGAGGTCGATCAGCTCTTTTTTGTCAAAGCCGAGGCCGGGTCGGGCCGTTCGGTAGTTGTCGTCTCCGTACGGAGCCACAACCGACAGACCATCTGCGCCGCCGCGAAGGAAGATGACGACGAGGATGTTCTCGTGATTCTGGTCGACTTGGAACGATGCGTTGGCCAGGCTTGACCTTGCGGTGAGCCAAGATGCGCCAACCGTCGCGGCGCCTGCCATGAGCGCTCGTCGCGTCATCGTCTGTTGATAATCGGAGCAGCCTCGTTCTATCGCCATTGGAATCCTATGGAAGCAAATGTCAGGGCCGCCCATTCGGCTGGATGAAGTTCTGCGCCGTCGGCAGCGTCGATGATCTCCTTGACCTTGGGGTGGTTTTCATCACGGCCAAGAAGCAGAGCGGGGACCGGGGCGGCGGGTGATCTGGCCTGAAGAGCCTCGGCATCCATATCTGTACCCTTCAGTCTGCGCATCGCAAGGTCGAGGCTGAGGTTCCACCTGCCCAGAACCGATCCGGTCCAAGATTCGGCATCCGTCGGCCAGCCGTCAGGCATCGGCCATTGATAGAGCGGCTGCCCCATCTTGGTCAGGTGCTCCTGAACTGGGCCTTTGCCGTCTGTGTGGCCATCGGCAGCCCGAATTGCCGAGACAGCGAATTCGAACGGGCGCTTGATGACCGGAGCTGTGTATCCAGCTTCAGAAGACTCAAAGATCGAAGTGAGCACAGACTTGATATCGCCTTTCGTTTCGATGAAGACCGCTGTTGCAACTTCTACTGCTGGACCGTCTTCGACACCCAGAAAATGTCGGCATAGTTTTGTTGAGATGTGACGTGCGGTCGAAGGATGATACGCGGCCATCTCGACCACTTTCTCGCCGTCCTTGACCCCGCCAAGGTTGATCTCCTGCCCAAGAACGCGCTTGGGGTTCTTGTCGTGCAGCTCTTCGGTGAACTTAAAGCTGCCTGTGGGCTGGAGCG
>JALGXY010000177.1 GCA_029824495.1 Fimbriimonadia bacterium | reverse complement strand
GATGAACTCGGCGAGGGTCATCGCGCCCAGATCGCCGTCTTCGCGGGATCGCACGCCGACCGTTCCAGCCTCAGCATCGTTGTCACCCACGATCAACAGATACGGAATCTTCTGCTTCGTGTTGTTCCGGATCTTCTTGCCCAAGGTCTCACGACTGTCGTCGATAGTCACCCGAAGACTCTCACCGCAGGCCGCCTCGATCGGCGCGAATTCGACCTGCTCGCCTTCTGGCTTGGTCTGAGACTCGAAACCCTGCAGGGCCTCGGCTATCGCCTTGGCGTAGGCGACATGCCGGTCTGCGATCGCCAGAACACCGACCTGTACAGGCGACATCCAGAGCGGGAACGCTCCCGAATAGTGCTCGGTCAGCAGGCCGATCATGCGCTCGAGAGAGCCGAACGGAGCCCGGTGGATCAGAATCGGTCGGTGCGGTTTGCTGTCATCGCCGATGTACTCCAGCTCAAACCTCTCAGGCAGGTTGTAGTCGACCTGGACGGTGCCCATCTGCCACTCACGGCGCAGAGCATCTTTGATGATCAGATCGAGCTTGGGACCGTAGAACGCGGCATCGCCTTCGGAGACCTCGTAGTCGAGACCCAGTTCATCACAGGCCTGGCAGATCGCCTTTTCGCTCAGCTCCCAGTTCTCGTCATGGCCGACATACTTGTCTGAGGTCTTGTCCCGTGTACCAACACGGACCCGATAATCTTTTAGACCGAGCTTCTTCAGCACAGCCATGGTCAGATCGACCACGCCCTTGAACTCCTCAAGAAGCTGATCCGGCCGGACAAACAGGTGAGCGTCGTCTTGAGTGAATCCGCGAACGCGCAGCATGCCAGCCAGCTCGCCGCTCTGCTCATACCGATAGACCGTTCCGAATTCGGCATAGCGGACTGGCAGCTCCTTGTAGGAACGCAGAGTCGACGCGTACATCTCGATGTGGAACGGGCAGTTCATCGGTTTGAGAATGAAGGTCTCTTTCTCATCATCCTGCATGAACGGGAACATCTTGTCCGCATAGTTTTGGATATGCCCGCTCGCTTCGTACAGCTTCTTAGAAGCGATGTTCGGAGTCACGACCGGTTCGTAGCCGCGCCGAACCTGCTCCTGCTGGAGGAAGCGGCAGAGGTTGTCGCGCAGCAGCGCGCCTTTCGGCAGCCAGAGCGCCAGCCCAGGGCCGACCTTCTCGCTGAACATGAACAGCCCAAGATCTTTGCCGATGCGCCGGTGATCGCGCTTCTTCGCCTCTTCGAGGAACTGCAGGTACTCAGCCAGCTCATCTTTGGTCTCCCAGGCTGTGCCGTAGATTCGGGTGAGCTGTTCGTTCTTGACATCTCCGCGCCAATAGGCGCCTGCGATTGACATCAATTTGAACGCGCGGATCTCTTTGGTCGACTCAACGTGAGGGCCGCGGCAGAGGTCGATAAATCGGCGGGTGTCGCCTTTTCGATCCACACGCTGCTGGTCGTAAAATGTGATCGGGTCGCCTTCTGGGATCGCGTCGAGAAGCTGGAGCTTGTAGAGGGCGGTCTCTTCGCCCTGGCCCAGAGTGCACTCTTCGAGGATGATTCGCTTGGCATCGTCCCTGTCTTTGGCCTCGATGCACTCAATCTGCATGTCGAGCTTGGCCAGCTCCTTCATGCGCTTTTCGATCGCCTTGAGATCCTTCTCCTCGATCTTCTCGGGGAAGTCGATGTCGTAGTAGAAGCCGTTCTCGACCGGCGGGCCGATGGCCAGTTTTGATCCAGGGTAAAGCTCGGTGATCGCCTGGGCCATGAGGTGTGCGGCCGAGTGGCGGAGCTTATAGAGGTGTGAGTCAGCGTATGATTCGCTCATTTGTGTGTCCCTCCCAAACGATGGGAATGTGTTTTTAGGGTCTGCCGCGAAGGCAGATGCTGTTGAGACGAAGCGGAATCCAAAGAGGCAGCAGAATCAGGACCAATTCTGCTGCCTCTCTTCCCTGCTTCTATGACTTGATCGGGATACGGATGTCTTCGACCATCTCCTGCACATCCTGCGGAGGCGGCGGAGTCAGCTTTCCAACGACCGTTGCCACCACAAAGTTGACCACCATTCCGATCGCACCGAAGCCTTCAGGCGAAACGCCGAACAGCCAGTTATCTTTGTTGTTCAAGTCCGGGTTGATGAACTTGAAGTAGATGATGTAGGCGATTGTCACGGCGAAGCCGGTCAGCATGCCAGCCAGCGCGCCCTGCTTGTTCATCTTCTTGTGGAAGATGCCCAGCACAATTGCTGGGAAGAACGAGGAGGCCGCCAGGCCGAACGCAAGCGCCACAACCTGAGCCACGAAACCAGGCGGGTTGAATCCGAGATATCCGGCCACAAAGACAGCTGCGAGTGAAGCCAACCGGGCGGCAAGCAGCTCCTGTTTGTCGTTGATCTTCGGCATCAGCCACTTTCGCAGCATGTCATGCGCCACAGAGCTGCTGATTACGAGCAGGAGCCCAGCTGCAGTCGAAAGAGCCGCAGCGAGTCCGCCCGCCGCAACGAGGGCGATCACCCAGGCCGGCAGCTTGGCGATTTCGGGGTTGGCCAGCACCATGATGTCGCGGTCGACAAACAGCTCGTTCGGATTGTCGGTCAGCGTATTGTGCCGGCCGTCCTCTTCGGTCGGCTCCATCTTCAACAGGCGCTCGCCTTGCGGGCCCTGCTTGTCGCTGAAGATCGGCTTGTCCTTGTTGCCCTCAAAAGGCTTGCCCGGCGCGTACTGGATTTTGCCGTCGCCGTTCTTGTCTGCCCAGGCGATGAGGCCGGTCTTCTCCCACTTGCCAAACCAGCCTGGCATCTCGCTGTACTGCTTGTCCTGGACCGTTTCAATCAGGTTGGTGCGGGCAAAGACAGCGACGGCGGGGGCTGTTGTGTACAGGATTGCGATGAAAAGCAGCGCATATCCAGCAGATTTTCTGGCATCCCTCACTTTCGGGACAGTAAAGAACCGGACGATCACGTGAGGCAGACCAGCCGTGCCGACCATCAGAGCAAGCGTGATCGCAAACACATCGATCATGCCCTTGCTGCCGTCGGTATAGGCTGCAAAGCCGAGCTCCTGATGCAGGCCATCCAGCTTGTCAAGCAGCGCGGTTCCATCTGCGGCTGTGCCGCCCATTCCGAGCTGCGGAATCGGGTTGCCGCTCATCTGCAGCGAGATGAAGATCGCCGGAACCATGAAGGCAAAAATCAGGACACAGTACTGCGCCACCTGTGTGT
>JALGXY010000176.1 GCA_029824495.1 Fimbriimonadia bacterium | reverse complement strand
CTTATCAAAGACTGCAGCATCTTCGGTCGCATGAACGCTGAAGTCGTTGTCTGCCCCGAGTTTCTTGATCGCCTTGACACCATCTGGGATAGAGCCGTGGCGGAAGGCGGCCGTCTTCGAAAAGACGAGCAGGTTCAGGTCCTCGGGAGCCGAAGCGGTGATGGCAGCTGCGGCCAAAAGCGAGACGATCATGCAGATCATCTTACTCGCCTGGCGACGATTAGTCACAATAGACACCATGTTGACGGCCCTCCTTGGAGCAGCAGCTGCTCCGCCGACCAAGCCGAACATCGTGATCATTTTTTGTGACGATGCCGGCTACGGTGACTTTGGATTTACCGGTCACCCAACGATCCGAACTCCAAATCTGGATCAGATGGCAGCCGAGGGCATGGTCTTCAGCCAGTTCTACAGCGGCTCGTCGGTCTGTACTCCCAGCCGGTACGCCCTGCTGACAGGGCGAGATGCACGTCGATCTGGGCTCAATGGCAGTGTGCTGTTTCCGCCAGACAAGCTGGGAATCCACCCCAAAGAGATCACAATTGCTGAGGGTCTGAAATCGGCGGGCTACCGAACCGGAATGTTCGGAAAGTGGCACCTGGGCTGGGCGCATAAAGGGAACGACTTCAATCCTGACCGGCTGCCGCTGGCGCACGGATTCGACGAGTATTGGGGCGTGCCTTACAGCAATGACATGCGCAACATTCGTGACTACGGCAAGCTCCCGATTGTCTGGGGGCCGGGTGAGGGCAGCGGCATCGAGGGCTACGGCATGGAGCGGATCGGTGATGACCAGGGCATGCTGACGATGGAGACTTCGAGGAAGGCCGCGGACTTCATCAAGAGAAGCAAAGGCGAGCCGTTCTTTGCTTATGTGCCTTACTCCATGCCGCATATTCCGCTTTACGCGGGGCCAGGATTCAAAGGCAAATCTCGGCGTGGACTCTATGGAGATGTCATTGAGGAAATCGACCACGGTGTCGGTACGATCGTGAAGGCGATCAAGTCCTCAGGAGCCGGGAAGAACACTCTCGTCTTCTTCACCAGCGACAATGGACCGTGGCTGGTCTTCCGAGAGGACGGCGGCTCAAATGGGCTGCTGAGAGAAGGCAAGCAGACCACCTGGGAAGGCGGCCAGCATGTGCCTGGTCTGGCCTGGATGCCGGGGACGGTGCCGGCCGGCGCGGTGAGTATGGATTACGCCAGTGTCCACGATTTCCTGCCGACTGCTTTCGAGATGGCCAGCGTCGATCTGCCGACGGACAGGGCGCTCGATGGCCAGTCGATTGTTCCTGCTTTGAACGGCGGACCGATCGACCCGATCCCGTTTGTCTATCTGACGCCAAGGAAGGATGACCACGCGATCCGGTATGGCAAGTGGAAGCTGCACACAGCCTACAGTTTCCGATACGAAGAGAATCCGTTCGGCAAAAATAAGACCCTGCTCTTTAATGTTGAGGAGGATCCGGGCGAGCAGTACGACCGAAGCAAAGATCACCCAGAGATTATCGAAATGCTGATGAAAATGAGAGACGAAAGACGTGAATCGATCAAGCGCGAAGGCACCTATTGGGGCGATGAGGTGGGGCCGTGATCGCTGCACTTTTGGGTGCTGTCGCTTTAGGCGGAACACCTGATCCGAGGCCGAACATCGTCGTGATGTTCTGTGACGATGCCGGCTATGGCGACTTTGGGTTTACAGGGCATCCTACGATCAGCACTCCGAACCTCGACCGAATGGCTCGTGAGGGCATGACCTTTACGAATTTTTACAGCGGCTCACCAGCCTGCACCGCCAGCCGATACGCTCTTTTGACCGGGCGTGATCCGATGCGAAGCGGCTTCTCTTGGGTGCTGAGTCCCAGCTCGCCGAAGGGGCTGCATACAGAGGAGATCACGATCGCGGATGCTCTGAAATCGCAGGGATACGCGACAGCAGCTTACGGCAAATGGCATCTTGGGTTCCCGAATGAGAGGAACGACTTCAATCCAGATCGCCTGCCGCTGGCACATGGATTTGATGAGTGGGTGGGGCTGCCCTACAGCAACGACATGCGCCCTCCCAAGTGGCAGCCGATCCCGCTGATTTCGGGGCCTGGCAACGGCTCTGATCCTCGGTTTGAAGGCTACAAAGTTTTGGCCTGGAATCCAGATCAGTCGAAGCTGACGAAGCTCTACACAGAGCGTGCGAAGAGCTTCATGAAGGCTCACAAAGACGAACCGTTTTTCGTCTACATGCCTTATGCGATGCCCCATATTCCGCTCTATCCAGGAGCCGAATTCGAAGGCGGCTCGCGACGTGGCAAGTACGGCGACGTGATCGAAGAGATCGACTGGTCGGCTGGTCAGGTGATGAAGACACTGAAGGAGCTGGATCTGGATGATCGGACGCTGGTCGTCTTCACGAGCGACAACGGTCCATGGATCATCAAGGGTGACAAAGGTGGTTCTTCAGGACTGTTCCGCGATGGCAAGGGAAGCACTTGGGAGGGCGGCATGCGTGTCCCCGGCGTTGCCTGGTGGCCTGGGAAGATTGCGCCCATGCAGAAGGTGATGCAGCCGGCTGGCGTGCTTGATCTTCTTCCGACCGCGATGGATTTGGCAGGTGTTGAGCGGCCGACAGATCGGACTCTTGACGGCATGAGCCTCGTGCCGATTTTTGAGGGCGGCTCTCTGCCGGAAAGGCAGTTTGTGCTCAACGGACCTGGCCAGCTTCATGCTCTTCGCTACGGTTCGTTGAAGCTGCATGTCCGGACTTCGAGTCAGACTGGCAAGAAATACTTCGAGGGCCGTGTGCCGCTGCTGTTTGATTTGAACGACGACCCATCGGAAGAGTGGGATCTCTCGAAGAGACAGCCGGAAGATGTCAATCGACTTCAGCAGATGATCGATGCCCACAAGGCGCAGGTCAAGGCTGAAGGCACTTTCTGGGATTAGAAGATCCGTCCTCCACCCACCCTCCCTCCAGTGGTGGTGGACTTGGATCCGGATCCCCCCTCTTCCATTATTGCGAAGCGAAATGGAGGAGGGAGGGTCCGCCTAAGAGGCCAGCAATAGGCTGAGCTCGACGTGGAAAAGGGGGAGGAGGGCCGAGAAGCAGATGGGAACTTCTGCACGACAGGTGTTGAAATCAAAGCCCTCCCCCTTGCTTGCAGGGGGGAGGGTTAGGGTGGGGGGTTCTTTGGTTCAACTCAAGTCACCGAATTGACCCCCATCCCCTGCCCCTTCCC
>JALGXY010000175.1 GCA_029824495.1 Fimbriimonadia bacterium | reverse complement strand
AGCTCTTGGTGAGCTGCCCCAGGAACAGGCGGTCAAGGAAATCACCAGGTCGCTCGATTGTCTTTACGAAGTCATCGGAGAGCGCCCATCCGTGCTCTCCTATCCGTTCGGTTCGATTAATCGGCTCGCTGCGGCCGAAGCAGGAATCACAGCTGCGTTCACGATCGACAAGGGGGCGGCACGCCCAGACACGCACAAACTGATGATCCCCAGAGTTAATGTTGGCCGCCATGCGGGCCCCTGGAACCTGCTCCTCAATATTGAGGCCGTCAGGGCTCACTTCTGACGGAACGCTTTGGCTACCAAGTACGTCGCAGCGAGCATGTCGAAGGCTGCGACAACAATCAAGGCCAATTTGAGGCTCTGATCCTGAACTAAGGTGTAGGCCACCAATCCGATCATCAGAGCGAACATGATCAAGGCTATGGCGACAATTATGCTCTTGGGCACTAGACTGTTCTCAACTCCGTTAGATTTCGACTCACTTTCTCACCCGGTTCGACCCATTTACCATCCTCTTTGAGGAGATTTACGAGCTCTTGGACCCCATTTTCTTGCGGGATCCCATGCTTGACCGGCTCTTTGGCTCGATAGAGGGTGATCTTCCCTCCTGCTGCGCCGACGTAGCCGTAATCAGCGTCCGCCATCTCTCCTGGCCCATTCACGATGCATCCCATCACCGCGATATCGAGACCGACAAGATGCTTGGTGGCATTGCGGACCTCTCTGAGCACGGTCGGAAGATCAAACTTTGTTCGCCCACAGCTTGGGCACGCGATGTACTCGACCGTGGTCTTTCTTAGACCGAGTGCCTGAAGGATCTCGTAGCAGACAGGAATCTCGTTGATCGGATCTTCGCTGAGGCTGACGCGGATCGTGTCGCCGATACCTTCGGAAAGAAGTGTCGCGATGCCGGCGGTCGACTTGACTCGGGCGTACTGTCCGTCGCCAGCTTCGGTCACACCGAGGTGCATCGGGTAGGCCATCCCCTCTTCGGCCATCCGCTTGACCATCAGACGGTTTGCTGCCAGCATGATCGGCACCCGGCTCGCCTTGGCGCTGATGTTCAGGTTGGTGAACTCGTGTTCTTCGCAGATCTTGAGGTACTCAAGCGCGCTCTCAACCATGCCGTCGGGTGTGTCGCCATGCGTGACCAGCATCCGCTCGCTCAAGCTGCCGTGGTTGACACCGATACGCATCGCTCTGTTGTTAGCTTTGCAGGCCTCGACGACCGGGACAAACGAGTCTTTGATCGCTTCCCTTTCCGCAGCATGTTCAGCCTCGGTCCACTCAAGCTTGTCGCTCGGCTTTCGGAACACGAACAGGCCTGGATTGACGCGAATCTCTTCGACGTGCTTTGCTGCCTCGATCGCGATCTTCGTGCCCTGGTGATGAACGTCCGCGGTCATCGGCACGTCTCCGTGCTGCTCGCGCACCTTCGCCTTGATCTCTTCGAGGCACTCAGCTTCGCCAAGACTCGGGGTGGTGACCCGAACGATCTCGCAGCCTTCACGTGCCAGGCCGATGATCTGCTCGACGCATGCCTCGACGTTGCGGGTCTCTTCTGTGATCATCGACTGAACAACAACCGGATGGCCGCTGCCCATGGTGATCGACCCGACCCGACAGGGCGTCGTCTTCCTTCGGGGATAGGTGACGTCGAGATTCATGCCTTCTTTTTGATTCTACGGTCTTTAGGGGGAGATGATTCGGGATCAGCCTGGGATCGATTGCTGTCAGTGATCAGGATCGCACAAGCGGCTATCAAACTCAAGACCGTGAAGGCTGCGCCGATAGGCTCCCATCCCTTGCTTGCCAAAACGATTCCGCCAACGAGCATCGCCAGCACAAGGGTCCATTTCCAGTGTTTAATCGCCCAGTAAAGAACCTCGATCAGCGTCAGCAGATCCCATATTCCCTTTTCGGCTCTTCCTCGCTGAGGCATGGTGCTGCTACTCCACGTTCTTTTTGAGATAGGTGATCAGAAGCCCCACCCCGCCGACGACTGCCAATCCGATCCCAACCATCTGCAGTCCCCCTTCTGATGTCAACGCAAGAGCTGCTCCGGCGATCAATACAATTCCCCAAACAATGTAGCGCCAATCGAATGAGGCTAGGTCGAACAGGTCGAGCCAATCCATCGCTTTATTGTGAGTCAAGCCCCTCCGGCTCTGTAGTGTGGAGGATCCGAT
Organism: Fimbriimonadia bacterium; assembly: GCA_029824495.1. Lineage (GTDB taxonomy): Bacteria > Armatimonadota > Fimbriimonadia > Fimbriimonadales > Fimbriimonadaceae > JALGXY01. The sequence goes on along the minus strand of JALGXY010000175.1, from coordinate 1,041 downwards.
CTTGCACTCGGAAACTTCCCATGAGAACGACTCCTTCCCGTTCAACACGAGGTTCTAGCCGATTCAAATCTCTCACTCCCTTGCCCATTTGAGAATCTTCTCACCCAGCTCGTCACCCCGAACAAAATGAGCACTTGAACGGTAGACCTCTCGCTGGCCAATCGTCAAGACTCGCCTCTCATCCTTGTAGATGCTGTGTGCTGTGTTATTCGGCTTCCCCTTGACCTGTACAACCACCTCGTCTCTTGCGATGACATAACTCCCTGACGGCATCTTGATCTCCAGATGGGTGTCGGTCATCGTGATATGTCCTCTGCCATTGATCTCCACAACAGCCAAGACGGCAGCCATGATTAGGACTGCCGGCTTCATCCTGCTGAGCTTCTTCTTAGTCTTCTCGCTAGAACCGAGCCTGTCCGAGCTTAGGGCTGCCAAGGTGTTAATCGCAATAAAACCGGCAACAAACACCATAAACGGCAGAAGAACAGCGAATCCCACAGCGCCCCAAATCAGAATTGAAATCGCGAAGGGAATCAGCTTCGGCGCCGATGTTTTGTTTTGGCTCCAAAGAATCCCGAGATGGAGCAGGGTCGCGGCTGACATGATGAGGACGAAATCTATCGAGATTCCACCACCCAAAAACTTGAAGGTCTCCACTATGTTCTCACTTTACCAACAATGGATCCCGCCTCAGCTTTTCCTCTTTTTGTTTCGCATGAGGGAGACGACAATCCAGCTCATGCAGATCCCAACTCCTGCAAGAATCACCCACCAGCCGATCAACCCGAAGTTTCGCTTTAGCTGAACCCCAAAAAACGTCAAGAGTAGGCCAACGCTGCACCATGTGCAGCCCCATTCACCATCCAAGATCTGTCTAAAGAGCTGAAAACCGCGCATTTTCCCTCGATTGAGCTACCACTTCCTGCCCTTTAAGCGATCGCTCCAGGCCTCGTCTTCCTTTGCCTCTCGCTCGGCCTGACTCTTCATCCAACGCTCCTCCCGATACTTGATCAGACCCCAAATGGCAAGCCCTAGAAGAGC
>JALGXY010000174.1 GCA_029824495.1 Fimbriimonadia bacterium | reverse complement strand
CTTCGCACTTCCTTCGGTCGAGGAGTTTGCCAAGCAGATCGGGCCAAAGACCAAAGCTCTGCTGATCTGCAACCCGAACAACCCGACCGGCACCGTCTACTCAAACGAGCAGCTTGAAGGTCTTCGGCAGCTTGCTATCGAGCACGATCTGTTCCTGATCGCTGATGAGGTCTATCGCGAATTCAACTACACGGGCAAGCCGATCAAGTCTGTCCTGCAACTCGAAGGGATCGATGACCGGGCGATCATGATCGACTCGGCTTCAAAGAAGTACTCGCTCTGTGGGGCGCGAATCGGATTCCTGGTTTCGAGGAACAAGGAGATCAACGAAGCTGCCCTCCGAATGGCGCAGGCGCGGCTGTCACCACCGACTCTGGGTCAGCTTGGCATGGTGGGAGCTCTGAAATGCCCGCCCAGCTACGGCGACGAGATGCGTGCCGAGTACATTCGGCGACGTGACTTGATGGTCTCGAGGCTGAAGCAGATGGATGGCGTCTTCTGCCCGCAGATCGACGGTGCGTTCTATGCAACCGTCAAGATTCCGGTCGATTCGGCTGATGATTTCTGCGAGTGGATCCTCTCTGAATTTGATCTAGACAACAAGACGATCATGATGGCGCCAGCGAGCGGGTTTTACGCTACGCCAGGCAAAGGAAAGGATGAGGTCCGCATCGCCTATGTGCTCAACTGCGACAAACTTGCTCAGGCGATGGATGTTCTTGAGGCAGCCCTCAAGGCTTATCCCGGCCGGACTAATTGAGAGCCTCCCCTCCTCCATTTCGCTTCGCAATAATGGAAGAGGGGGACTGTCAACAAAAAGAGAGCCCAGCCAGTCGGCTGAGCTCTCTTCGAATTTTGGATGACTGGGAGCTTAGTAGCTCGGCTTCTTCAGCCAAGCCTTCGGAATCGGCTTCAGGCCACAGAGGACCTTGGCGAATTCCTGGCTCTTCATGACCGAAGTGGCAACTGTGAGTCGGACCTTGCCATTCGGAGTCTTGATCGTGACGGTCTGCAGGTTCGCTTCCTGCGTGCGGTTCTTCTTAGGTGCGCGGAATTTCCACTGACCCGAGTGTCGGTGTCGAATGTGTTTTGCTTTATTGCCGCGCTTTCCGCTGACTTGACAGACTTTTGCCATTTCCGTGCTCCTTGTGCTGGGCGTGCCAGCGATCCGAAATAATACTCAATCCGGGCGAAAGAGGGTCGGGCCTTAGGCCTCCTGCTGAGACAGGTTTTCGGCGAGCATCAGATGGTTGCCGTCCGGATCGAAGAATGTGGCGAGTTTGACCATGCCGGGAATGACCCGTGTTTCACCGTCGAACTTGACTCCTTCTGACTCAAGATACTGCCTCGATTTGTCGACCGACTGGGTCCCCCAGGTGAGGGTCGCTCCGCCCTTGACGTTCGGCTCCTCGACTTCGCTCAACCCAAGCCAGACCTGGTTGAGGGTCGATTTCAGCTCGCACCAGCCGATCTCTTCAACGTCATATTCAAGCTCAAATCCGAAGTGTTTCTGATACCAGGCAGTTGTGGCCTTGCGATCGCTCACTTGGTAGACGACCGTCAGCTCCTGTTTTAGATGCGTCAAATGCTCCATGAAAGGTATATTAACACATAAGAAGGCCAGGTGCTATAAAAAATGACAAGTTTGTCTGATCTGACCGATTCCAAGTGGGGGATTCTCGTCTGTGCGCTGCTCTATCGGCGCAAGGGCGAGAAGTTTGTCAGTCTGTGGCGGGGTTTGGGTGCATCAGCGGGTGCGATGCGCCGATGCCTGGATGTGCTGATCGACGCGGGCCTGGTGATGAAGAATCCTGGCTATGGCCATCCGATGCGGCCTGAGTACATCTTGACGGAGCAGGGTGAGGCGGTTGGTCGTGAATGCGTAAGCTTGGTCCGGATTCTTGAAGATGTTTCGGCTGATGAGCTTTGCCGTGAAAAGTGGAGCCTTCCGCTGCTCTTGGCCGCTTCGAAGGGCAAGCACCGCTTCTCATTGATCAAGGGGCAATGTTTGGGCATCACCGATAGAGCGGCCTCGCTCGGCTTGAAATCGCTGATCGGGTCAGAGATGCTGGAGCGGACAGTTGGTGATGGCTTTCCACCCACTGTTGAGTATCGAGTGACCGACCGCGGCAATCAGGTTGTTCGTCGGATCGAGGCTCTTGACCTGGCTCTAAGCTAGAGAGTCCGGCTGCAGATACTTCAACGGGCTGACGTTGTCAACGTTCGGCATGTCCTGGATCGCATCGCGAATGATCTTAGCGTGTCCTGACCCGATAATCAGCAGGATCCTCTCTCCCTCATTCTCAATCTGGCTGAACAGATTGACCGAGATCTTCAGGTTTCGCTTGTACCACTCGCCGAGCATCTCAACGCCAGGGAAGTCATCACCCTCAGCGATGGTCGCCAGCTTTAGATAGGTTCCATGGTTCTGAGCATCTGCTTCTTCGGAGTTGATTTTTGCCAAGACCTGCGACATTGTCAGTTTGTCAGCGACATCTTCGTCAAAGATGGACGCCAAGAAAGTGCCGGTCTCTGCCATAAGCTGATCGATGAAGTCCATCTTGTTCAGCTCTTCAGCCTTCTTCATCACGGGATCGAAGGCCATGTCGCTCGGGACGTCGACTGGATAGATAGATTTGTGGCCGAGCTGTTTTGCCAGGCGGAGTCCAAGCTGGTCTCTTTCGCCTTGCTTCAGATCATATTCACCCTTCCAGTAGCTGTCGAGCCTTTTCTGGAAGACATCAGAGGTGTGTCTGCTTTCGATGCAGATTTTTGTCGGCTTAAACTGGGCAAGCTGATCAACGAGTACCTGGATCTCCTTCTGCCGCCTTTCACCCATGATCTCGGGGATCGAGGGATTGAACAGGTCACGTCCGGGCGTATCGAAGTGATAGACGCCGACGACCATGATTTCTGACTTTGGCGGCGAAGTCTGAACCTGGACCGCCGATGACTGAAGCGTGGCTGAAAGTACAAGTGTGGACAGCATGAATCGAACTCTCGGGTGTTGGATACTGTTGACAGAGACGATCAGGTTTGGTGATCCGGTCTTTTGCCCCAGCAAAAGCCTGCTCGTCCGCGGAGGCAAGCCCTGCTTTTGTCCGGGGTGTCTTTGTTTTAGATGTCGTGAGTCAGTTTCCAGCAATGAGCTGGCGGCACTTCTGGGATTTCGAAACCGAGCGACGAGGGATCAAAGGGCCGCGAGTCCATGAGCGGTATCCCTATCTTGCTGGGGGCAAGCCAGAAAGCCTGCCCGGCATCGATGAGCTGGCGCGGCTCGCCGAAAACGCCGTGATCGTCTCAACCGCCGACGCGTTTCACCACGGGATCGGCTACGGCGATGCACCTGAGGATGCCAAGAACCCGGACAGCGAAGGCCTTGCTCTTGCCCAGCGGACGATCGAGGACGGGATGCGCGTGCTCGGCGCAGGTGATTATTGGGGCTACAACCAGCACTGTGTGGAGGCGAAATCGGATGCGCGGGATGCGGGGCAGGTTTTTCGGTATCTGCGTGGCCCGATGCAGGGCCGCGTGCTCGACCTCACCTACACCGATGCGAGCGAGCTGTACCATCAGCCTCGCCCGACCTGGGTCGCCGCCGCGCTGATGGAGTGGGAGCTTGAGCGTTAGCTGGAGGGAAAAGTCTGTGCAGCCGGTCCTCTATCAAAAGGCACCTCTACCCAGGTTCAGCTTGAGTTCAAGAATGATCAACCACTTTAGACGCTTAAGGGTGTGCCAATCCGTCTGACTACGTGATGTCGCTCGGAGATCCGCTGGCGTTTGGTGAGCTGTTTTGCGGGGCTGGGGGCATGGCCCTCGGCCTTCGTCGTGCCGGCTTCGCGCCCACCTGGGCGATCGATGCCGACCCGCACGCCTGCCGCACTTACGCTGATCAGATCGGTGAGCATGTCCAGTGCGCCAAAGTTGAGGAGGTTGACTACAGCAGCCTCGCCCGTGTCGGCGGGCTCGCATTTGGGTTTCCCTGCAACGACTTCAGCATGGTTGGTGAGCGCAAAGGAAGGGGCGGCTATTTTGGTGGTCTCTATCTGGAAGCTGTCCGGGCGCTTGAGACCACTCAGCCAGCCTGGTTTATCGCGGAAAACGTACCTGGACTCATGGCGTCCGAAGGCGACGAGATCATGCAGGCGTTTGCCGATTCTGGCCCTGGCTACAGCCTGAGCGTTCATCTTTATCGGTTCGAAGAGTACGGCGTTCCCCAGCGGCGCGCACGAGTCATCGGCGTCGGGATCCGAGAGGATCTCGCGATGAGCTTTCGGCCACCGGCGCCGACTCACCCCAACCCGGTGACTGTCTCGCAGGCGATGAAGGGTCTTCGCTCAAATCAGGCCAATTCTGAGACGACAAAGCACACAGATAAGGTGATTCGTCTGCTGGAATCGATCCCGCCAGGCGAAAACGCTTGGCACCCCGATGTTCCAGAAGATCTGCGGCTCAACGTTCCAAACGTACGGCTGAGTTTGATCTATCGCCGCCTGAAGGCCGATGAACCAGCCTATACGGTGGTGGGTTCGGGCGGGGGCGGAACCCACATGTACCACTGGGATGAGCCGCGAGCCTTGACCAACCGCGAACGGGCAAGACTGCAGACCTTCCCGGATGACTTCCATTTTTCTGGCACCAAAGAGGCTGTTCGAAAGCAGATCGGCATGGCGGTGCCGCCGCTCGGTGCCGAGGTGATTGGCAGGGCGCTCATGGCGCAGTTCCGGGGCGAGTCTTACGAGAGCGTCGAGCCTTCAGTTGGTCTGTTCCGATCGGCAGTTCGGGCTCAAACCTCGGCGTAAGCGAGTAATCTGATCGCGTCGAATGCCTGACTGCTACGATGCAGAGACGCGAAGTCGCGTGATGTCCCGGATCAAGCCGTACGGCACTGAGCCGGAGCTGCGGATGCTGGCGCTGCTGGAACGGTGGCTGCCCGACGTTGAGATTGTGCAGCAACCGAAGGGGCTTGTCGGGAAGCCCGACTTTCTGGTTCCTTCACTCAAGCTGATCATCTTTGTCGATGGGTGTTTCTTTCACAAGTGTCCGGAGCACTACGTCGAGCCAGTCCAGAACGCGGACTACTGGATCCCCAAGATTGAGAAGAATGTGCGGCGCGACCGGAGTAATCGGCGCGAGCTGAGGCGCTCTGGCTATAGGATTATCCGGATCTGGGAGCACGACCTGAAAGGGAAGAAGATCAAAGGCCGGGATCGGATACGGAGGCGGATCCGCCACGCACAGAAGACGCACTCATCCCTGATTCAAGATTGAAAAGAGGGAAGTGGGTGCGGGGGCAGGATTTGAACCTGCGACCTCCGGGTTATGAGCCCGACGAGCTACCAGACTGCTCCACCCCGCGGTGCGAGATGGCATTATTGCACAGGGGTCAGTTGAATGCAACAGGCGCTAGGCCTTCGAGCCGTTTCGGCGACGATCGGCGATCTGCTTCATCTTCAGAATCAGTCCAATGCCGAGCACGAGAGGCGCTGCCTTTTCGATCAGATCCATCGCTTTATGAGCTGAGTCGTCAACAAAGGTGACCATGCCTTTGGCTCTCGTGTTGACATCGTTTACGAGATCTTGTACCTGCTTGGCTGTCTTGTCGACCTTATCAGTAATCGAAGAGACCCGTGTGTTGATATTGCGGATCGTCTTCAGGACATCCATCAGCACAAAAGCGATGAAGAACAGAAGCAGGATAAAGAGGACAAAGGCGACGGCGCCGAGCAGGTAGTAGACCTGTCCGAACTCGTAATAGCGTTCAGACTCCTGCAGCCAGGACTCGGGCATGTCCGTCATGAAATGACCTTACCCGCCACCATCACCACACGACCCGGCGGAAGCTCGAGTGTGGACCGTACGACCCCGTCTACAGCCTGAAACGCTTGGCCTCCGACCTCGATCTCTTCGCCCCACAGACCATCGATCGTCAGTTCCGAATCGATCTGCTTGTCCGCTGGGTTCTCAATCTTCAATTCGAACCACCGCTTCTTGATGTCGAGCGTGAGCTCCTGAATACAG
>JALGXY010000173.1 GCA_029824495.1 Fimbriimonadia bacterium | reverse complement strand
CGGCAGCACAGACGAATGTCGCCAGCGGCCCCTTGGCATCTACGCTGCCTCGGCCGTGCAGGATGTCACCTTCGATACGTACAGGTATTTGGCCTGGAACTGTATCAATATGGCCCATCAGGACCACCGTCTTCTCAGCATCTGCTGGACCGATTTCCCCCACCGCGCTGCCTGCTTCGTCCACGTAAGCCCGGTCGTATCCGAGCTCCAGCATCTGGCTAACAAGCCAGGTGCTGGCCTGCTTCTCCTCACCTGAAAGCGATGGAATCGCGACCAGGTCGTGGAGCAGCTGTGTGGCGCGGGTCTGGTCCATCTGCTTAGCTCAAGACGTCGGCGATCGCTGCGACAGCCCTGTCGATTTCGTCCTCTGTCACCGTGAGTGCTGGGAGCATTCTCAAGACAGTTTGACCGGCCGGGAGTGCGATGACGTTGTGCTCCGCCGTCAGAGCACCAAGGTATTTGGCCGACTTCTCACGCAGGTCCACGCCGAACATCAGGCCCTTGCCACGGATCTCCCTGACCTTCGGATTGTCCTTCAATGCCGCCGCGGCTTTGGAGCGAAGCAGATCGCCCATCTTGGCTGCTCGCGCCGGGATGTCTTCTTCAACAAGCACGTCGATCACGGCGGAACCGACAGCACATGCCAGCGGGTTTCCGCCGAATGTCGAACCGTGGACGCCGGGGCTCAGAGCTTCGTGGATGCCAGGCGTATAAGCGAGGCCGCCCATCGGGAAGCCGCCGCCGAGACCCTTCGCCATCGCCATCAGGTCAGGGCTGAGGCCCATCTCGCTGTGAGCGAACATTGTGCCAGTCCGGCCAAATCCTGTCTGGATTTCGTCGAGCATGAACACGACGCCCTTCTCGCGGCAGATCCTCTCTGCCGCCTGCAGATACTCCGCATCCAGCACGTTGACGCCGCCCTCGCCCTGTACGGGCTCGGCGATGAAGATGCTCGTCTCTTCCGTGATCAGCTCGTTGAGCTGGTCGATGTCTCCCGGGGAGGCAAAAGCTCCGTCGCCGAGAATCGGCTCGAACGGCTTCCGAATCTTAGGGTTCCAGGTCACCGAAAGTGCGCCCAAAGTACGCCCGTGGAAGCTTCCTTTGAGCGAAACGATGCCTCGGCGGCCATTCTTGAGACGCGCAAACTTGATTCCGGCCTCAATCGCTTCGGTCCCCGAATTACACAGGAAGACGTGGTTGAGGTCTCCCGGAAGGATCTGAGACAGCTTGCCCAACAACTCTGCACGGGCTTCCGTGTAGAGGCCGATCGGCGAGGCCATCACCTTGGCAGCCTGGTCCTGAACGGCCTTCACAACGGCCGGGTCGCAGTGCCCCAGACAGGCCACGCCAAACGAGGCCGTCATATCGAGCCACTCGCCGCCTTCTACATCGTACAGGGTGCAGCCTTCTGCCCGAGCAATCGGTGGAGTACCGCGTCTCGGGATCCAAGTTCCAGCGCCAGAGCGCTCCAGCTCCATCAATCTTTCGCTATTGCTCAATGTGTGTTCCTCCGCCGTTGATTGCCGCTGTCAAAGGCGACTCAATTCGTCCGTCGGCAAAAACGACTTTGCCGACGCCATCTGCGACAGCCTCGGCTGCGCCCATCACTTTCTTCTTCATGCGCCCCTGCGCAAACTCCATGTAATCGTCCACTTTTGATGCTGGAATCGACTTGATCGTGGTCGATTCGTCAGGAAATTCTCGCATCAAGCCGGGGATGTTGCTGAGGATGACGAGCGCCTCTGCATTGACCGCTGCGGCCAGGGAGGCAGCTGCTCGATCACCGTCCACATTGATCGCTTCACCCTTGTCCGAAGAGCCGGGAGGCGTGAGAACCGGGAGGTAGCCGTTGGCCAAAAGCAGATCGATCAACTCAGTGTTGACCTTCTCGACAGTTCCTGTCCAATCATCTCGGATCACCAGCCGCTTGCCGTTCATCCTGACGCGCAGCTTGTCTTTTCGGCGGCCTTCAAATATCCGCCCATCGATGCCGCTCAATCCGACAGCATTGACGCCCAGCATCTGCAGCTTCTCGACCCACATCTTGTTAAGCTGGCCGCAGTAGACCATTTCGAAGATCTCGAGGGTGCGCCGGTCCGTGCGTCGGCTTTCGTAGCCGCTCTCGCTGGTCACAAACTGCGGTGGGTGACCCAATGCTTCGGCCACCTCATTAGTTGTCTCGGCACCACCGTGCACGAGGATAAACCTCTTGCCGGCCTTCCAGAGCTCTGCGAGGTCGCTGACGACGGCATCGACGTCGATCGTCTTGCCTCCGCCGACTTTGATTACGATCATGTTCTGTTCGCTCATGTCTCTAAATGGGGTGGAGTCCGGGGAAGGTGAGGCCTGCTGTCTCATCCCAGCCAAACATCAGATTGGCTGCCTGCACGGCCGTGCCGCTGGCGCCCTTCATCAAGTTGTCGATGGCTCCGATTGCCACAATTCGGCGCGATGACGCATCGAATTCGAACCCAACTTCAGCAAAATTGCTTCCGGCGAGGATCTTCGGCTCAGGGTAGCGGTAGAGGCCCTTCTTCTCTTTGACCAGCCGTACAAACGGCTCGTCCTTCAGCGCCTTCCGGTACGCTTTGAAGATGTCCCGCTCCTCCACGCCTTCCTTCGCGAACACGTGAACGGTCGCCAGCACGCCGCGGATCATCTCGATTGCGGTTGCGCTCAGGTGTATCTCAGCCTCGTGGCCGTGCTGGCCGAGCGCCATCGCGATTTCAGCCGCGTGGCGATGGCCTGTCGGAGCGAAGCTCCGCACGGAGCCGGCCCGCACCGGGTGGTGCGATGCATCGGTTGAGCGCGCTCCGCCCTCGCTGCTGCCGACCTTGACTTCGGCAACAATTCCACGGCTCCAATCGACCAGATCGGACTGCATCAGCGGCAGCAAGGAGAGATTCACTGTTGTAGCGTTGCATCCCACTCCACTGATCAGATCGGCGCCCTGGATCGCTTCGCGATTCAGCTCCGGCAGGCCGTAGACGAAGTCGGCCAGCTTATCTGCGCAGGCATGGTCCTCTCGGTACCACTTCTTGAACTCCTCAGCCGAACCTAGTCGGAAGTCGGCGCTGAGATCAACGATCTTCGGCGCCAGGCTTTGCCAGTGCTCAAGCCTTCCCATCGCCTCGCCGTGTGGCAGGGCCAGGAAGAGCAGATCGCATGGCTCAACCTCATCCGGCAGGCAGAACTTCAACTGAGTCTGGCCGCGCAGATTGGGATGTGTGAACGAAAC
>JALGXY010000172.1 GCA_029824495.1 Fimbriimonadia bacterium | reverse complement strand
AGGACTTCGAGGCTGATCGAATCCTCTGTGCCATCGAGCTCGGCCGAAGATCGGGAACCGCCGGAACGGGTGAAGTTGAGGCGATCTCTGGACCGGCAGATGCTTTTAGAGCCTTTAAAGGCCATCTTGGCAGTGCCAAGGAGGAGCGGTTCTGTGCGGCATTTCTCAATACCAAGGCGGCAATCTTGTCGATCCGCACGATTCATGTCGGAACACTGAACATGAGCCTGGTCGGCCCCAGAGAGGTCTTCCGTGAAGCGGTTCGTGAAAATGCAGCGAGTATCGTGGTTTCTCACAACCATCCAAGCGGTGATCCAGAGCCGAGCCCGGAGGACATCAGGCTGACCAAGAGACTGGTCGAGGTCGGCGATCTGCTCGACATCCCCGTTCACGACCACGTCATCTTGGGTGATGAAAAATATGTCAGCCTACGTGAGCGAGGCATCATATGAACCGAAGAAGTGAGTGGGAAGCGATAACAGCGAGCATTCGACCCCAAATGGAGGGTCGACACGAGGCTCGTGAAGCCGTATTGAAAGAGAGCCGCAAGCTGATTCAGGTCTGCAGCAAGTGCATCAAACATGTGCACCGACGGCAATTGGAAGAAGCGGAAAGCCTTCTTGCCGAAGCGAAGTCGATGTCAGCCTCCATGCGGGCCGCATCTGCGTCACATCCCGAAATTCGATTTGCTGGATACATCCAGGATGCCGAGAAGGAGATGGTCGAGGCTGCCGCTCTCCTCGCCATCATTCAAGGGACGGGACTGCCTTCACCAGATTCACTCGGCATCGGATTGACCAGCTATCTCAACGGCATGGGTGAGGCTGCATCTGAATGCCTCCGCTATGCGCTCGACGAGATGCGGAAAGGCAGCATGGAGAGGGCAGAAGAGCTCCTTCAGACGATGGAGCTGATCTACGATGAACTGACGACGTTCGATTTCCCAGACTCTCTGACGGGTGGGCTCCGCAGAACCTGTGACGCTTTACGCGCAGTTATTGAGAGGACCAGGAGTGACCTGACGATGACGCAGGTGCAGATGGGCTTGATGAACGAGCTGAAACGAGCTGGCGACGGATCTTAAAGCTCGTAGTCTTTGTCAACCGGCGGGGTCGGCCGTTCAACAATAACGCGAGGTTCTGCCGTCTTTGCTTTAGCCGATAGGCTGACGATGCCGCTGAGCCAGGCCAGCGCGCCGATGCTCAGCAGGGCAAGGGCTCCCATGTGCATCTGAGAGATATTGGTGAAGCCGCCCGGCATGAGCAGGATTCCCAAAAGACAGAGAAGCCAAACTCCGAGCGTGATCACCCCTGCTTTGACACTTCCAGTCACCATCTGTCCCAAGCCAGGCACGATCGCTGAGAGGAAGATCGCTGTCTTGGCACTGGCGTAGGTTGCGACGCCTGCTGCGGGACGCTCGAATGGATCGACGATCCCTTGAGCCATCAAGACACATTCAGCATATTTGGTTTCAAGAGCCGTGTTCTCTGGGTCTGCATCCACCGCCCTCTTGTAGGCGGCCAATGCTAGCGGCACCTGACGACGCTCAACCAGATCATCCCCAACGGCCTCGAGCACCATCGACGAATCTGGCGCGGCTTCTTGAGCCTCCTTCAACAGTGCATCTGCCTTCACCTTATCGCCACGCTCGCGAGCTATATGCGCATGACGGAGCAGATTTTCGGCCTTTTCAATGTCGGCCGGCGATGGGGTCTGTTTGGGAGTCTCTTCAGACATGGGCTATTCCACCAAGTTTGGGTTGGGAGGCATCGTCTCCCACAGAGTCTCGAGGTCATAGAACTGACGCTTGTCTTCCAGCATGACATGGAGCACAACGTCTCCATAATCGAGGAGGATCCAGCCATCACGCTCACCAGCAGACTTTCGCAATGGCTTAATGCCATCTTGTCTCAGCGTGTCGGCAACTTTGTCCGAAATCGCGTTGGCATGAGTCTGGCTGGTGCCGCTGCAGATGATGAAAAAGTCTGTCACCGGGGTCTTTGTCCGGACATCGAGCACCTCGATTCTGTCCGCTTTCATCTGATCGATGATCGCCTTGATCATATCGATCTTCTGTTCTGTAGTGACGTCATTCTTCACTGTAGAGATTGAGCTCCTTGATTCTTTCTGCAACTTCGGGTGTAAGCCATCTGTCGGGGTCGAGTCCTCGTTTGATTTCCTCTCTAATTTGAGAGGACGACGTATCGGGTGTCTTCAGTTCTAGAATATCGATTTTCGAGCCGATTTCCTTGGGAAGCCGAGCTTTGATAGTTTCAGCTTCATAAGGTGTTCGATCGAAAGCTGCGATTCTGCAGGCCTGGATGAGATCATCCACGCGGTGCCATTTTGGAAGCGTCTGAGCGCTGTCCGCCCCCAGGATCAGCCAGTACTTGCCTGGCTGAACCATCTGCATTTCTTCGATGGTCTCGACCATATAGCTTGGCCCGTCACGGGTGATCTCGACGTTGCTGTAGCTGAGTCGCGGCTCGTTTTCGAGCATCAGCTTAACCAGTGCGGCGCGATCCTTTGCCATCAACAGCGGCTTCTGCTTCTTGAGCGGGTTCTGCCTTGCGGGAACAAAGAAGACCGCGTCGAGTTCGAGGTCGACGAGAGCCTTTTTGGCGATGGCAAGGTGGTCGATATGAGGAGGGTCAAAGGTGCCTCCTAGAATTCCGTATTTCATGACCAATCTGTGTATTCAAACTCGTGGCTGTCGATGTAGATGGTGTCGCCGTCTTGGGCACCAAGTGCCTTGAGCTTATCGATGACGCCGATCTCCTGTAGTCGGCGGTGAAGATAATGGACAGCATCTGCACTGTCGAGGTTTGTCATGGCGACGAGCCGGAGAAGCCTTCTTCCTGTCAGCTCGAATCCGTCCTCGACTGGCACAGCATCCCAGGCAGAGTCGTGATGCCGCCGAAGCACGGGTGCGATCACCGCGGCCTCTTCTTGTGGTGAATCGAGCTTAGCTGCCATGGCGAAGAGCAGTTCGTTAACTCCCTGGCTTGTTGCACCTGAGATCTCGTAGATAGGTGCGTTGACATTGCTGAACTTTGCTCTGACATCGTCGATGTCGCCGATCGATTGAAGATCCATTTTGTTGAGAACGAGAATTCTTGCCCTGTCAGCGAGCTGATCACTGTACTGGGCGAGCTCAGACTCAATGATCTGATAGTTCTCCCAAGGATCGGTTCCGTCGATGGGGAAGGCGTCAACTAGATGAACAATCACCTTGGTT
>JALGXY010000171.1 GCA_029824495.1 Fimbriimonadia bacterium | reverse complement strand
AGTGATCGACCTCCTTCTGATCACACATCCCGACCGAGACCATACCGGCGGTTTTGAGTCTATATCTGACCGATTTCGGGTGGGACGAGTCGGCATACCGAGCCACTTTCGGTTCTCAGAGGATCTCGCAGAGCTTCTTGAAGCAGCCGAGGAGAAAAGAATTGATGTGGTCTGGATTGAATCCCCATCGATCGTGTCTGTCGATGGCCTGGAGCTGATTCTAAGATCTGCTGGACCCGGCTCGGACAATGACGGATCGTTGGCTCTTCTGGTCAAGGCTGGTGACGGGCGTGCAGTGATGACAGGCGATGCCAGCTCAGCCTCAGAACAGGAGCTGATTCCGATGCTCGACTGGCAGGCTGAGGTCTTGGTGGTTGGCCACCACGGCAGCAACACATCTCTCTCTTCTGAGTGGCTTAGTGAAGTCCGACCACGGCATGCAGTGATCTCATGCGGCCGTGGGAATTCCTACGGCCACCCCCACCCAAAGGTGTTGGCTCGACTTGATGAGAAGCGAATAGAAACTCACCGCACCGATACAGACGGCACGGTGAGTTTTCGACTTGGATCCGCTGGTTTTGAACCTACGAACTAGCTGGAGAAGAGTTCGATTCGCTTCTGCAAGCGGGTGATCAGCTCTCGCTTTTCATCAGCATCTGCTTTTGCTTTTTCAACAACTTCGGGTTTTGCCCGCTCCACAAAGTTCGCGCTCGTAAGCCTCTTTTCTAGGCTGGCGAGTTCTTTCTCTAGACCTGCGATCTCCTTCTCTGCTTTGGCGGTCTCCTTCTCAGTATCGACCAGGCCCTCGACCGGCAGGTAGAAATCAACACCAGGGCAGCTCGCCGTGATGTTTGCTTCGGTTGGGATGCCCTCTTTCAGCTCGCCGATCCAAGCCTGAGTCTTCAAAACCTCATCAGAGCCATGAAGCGCTCCGCTGAACCAGAGAACCGGCACCTCTTGCCGGGGGGTCAAAGCAAGCTCAGCTCGCAGCGCTCGAAGAGTTCTGACCGACTCCTGCCAGCTGCCAATAAGTGATTCGGCACCCTCATCAAACAGTGAAGGCGGCAGTTCCGGCCAGCTCGACTCCACCAGGATTCGAGCTTTGTCCTTGAGGGGCAGGTGCTGATAGACCTCTTCAGTGATGAACGGCATGACCGGATGCATCATTTTCAGAAAGGCATCGAGGCATGTGAGCAGCACCCATTGCGGGGTCTCCTTCTGCTCGTCATCCGCGAGACGCGACTTTGACATTTCAATGTACCAGTCGCAGAGATCAGCCCAGAAGAACTGATAAAGAGACTGCACTGCAGTCTGCATATCATAGGCTTCGAATGACTCACTGACTAACTGTTCAGTGTTTGCCAACCTCGATAGAATCCAACGATCCTCTAGGTTCAAAGTAGACGGTTGATCGCCATGCTGATAACCTTCGAGATTTATGAGAATGAAGCGAGATGCATTCCAGATCTTGTTCGCAAAGTTACGACCATCATCTGTTTTACGATCACTATAGCGAAGATCTTGGTTTGTGCCGGTTTGACTGAGCAGAGCATAGCGGAGAGCATCGGCACCTTTTGTCTCAATAATCTCCATCGGGTCGACACCCGTCCCGAGGCTTTTGCTCATTCGCTGGCCCTTCTCGTTCAGAACTGTCGCGTAGATATAGACTGTATGGAAGGGAACCTCACCAACCAGATCGAGACCCATCATGATCATGCGTGCTACCCAGAGGTAGATGATGTCGCGTGCTGTGACAAGAACGTCTGTTGGATAGAATCGCTTAAGGTCGTCAGTCTGCTCAGGCCATCCCAGCGTCGCAAACGGCCAGAGGCCGCTGCTGAACCAGGTGTCAAGAACGTCTTCTTCTTGCCTGACGATGGTCTTGCCCGACTTCTGCTCTGCGTCTTGCCAGCTGAGCGCCGCGACAGGCTTGCCATCTTCGGTCCAGTAGATGGGGATTCGATGACCCCACCAGAGCTGGCGGCTGATGCACCAATCACGAATGTTCTCCATCCAGTCGAGATAGACATCGGTGTATCGCTCCGGAACAAACTTGATTTCGCCGGATTTGACCTTGTCGATTGCTGGCTGCGCGAGTACAGGCTGCTTGACGAACCACTGTTCGCTTGCCAGGGGCTCGATGATCTCACCACTGCGCTCACTGATCATCACGGGGATGCTATGGTCTTCGATCTTGACGAGCAGCCCCTGCTCTTCGAGGTCAGCAACAATCTTCTTTCTCGCTTCGCGTCGGTCGATTCCAGCGTAAGCTTCGTACTCCGGAACGACCTTGCCGGCCTCATCCATCATGATTTTGACCTCAAGATCATGCCGAACACCGACCTCAAAGTCGTTTGCATCGTGGCCAGGTGTGATCTTAACAGCACCTGTTCCAAATTCCGGATCGGGATAGAGGTCAGCAACGAGCGGAATCAGGCGATCAACCAAGGGGAGCTTTAGCTTTTTGCCTACCTTGCCCTCATAGCGCTTGTCATTTGGATGCACAGCCACCGCTACGTCGGCCAGCATCGTTTCCGGTCGTGTCGTGGCTACAATGACCTCACCAGACCCATCTTCGAACTCGTATTTGACGTGATAGAGCTTGCCGTTGGTGTCCTTTCGCTCTGTTTCGATGTCGCTGACGCTTGTCCGGAGTGACGTGTCCCAGTTCACAACACGAAGCCCTTGGTAGATGAGTCCGCGATCGAACCAGTCGATAAAGACCTTCAGAACAGCTTCGGCGTACTTTTCATCCAGAGTGAAGCGTTGTCGAGTCCAGTCAAACCCACATCCAAGAGCGCGGAACTGCTGAAGAATAGTGTCACCCGACTCTTCACGCCACTCCCAAACCTTGTCAACAAACTTTTCTCGACCGAGCTCAACAGGATTGACACCCTGCTTTTTCAAACTCTTTGAGACAACCGACTGGGTTGCAATACCGGCGTGATCCTGGCCCGGCAGAATCAAGACACCACGACCCTTCAGCTTCTGATAGCGGCCGAGGAGATCCTGAATTGGATAGCAGAGCCCGTGGCCCATGTGGAGAGAGCCGGTGATGTTTGGTGGGGGAATTGTAATCGAGTAGTTTTCATGACCTTCATCAGGTTCAAACGCACCCAATTCAGTCCATCGTTTGTACCACTGCGCCTCAACCTTGGGCGCCTCATATTTTGTTGTGAGATCTTTTGCACTCATGTTGCCTTTCCTGACTTGAAAGCAGGCACAAGTGTACCGAGTGCTGT
>JALGXY010000170.1 GCA_029824495.1 Fimbriimonadia bacterium | reverse complement strand
AATGGTTCAACTCAGTTCCTCGAATCGACCCCCATCCCTGTCCGCTAACGCGTCCTTTCCCTTCCCCCTATGAATAAGGGGAAGGGGCTTTCCAACCCTCCGTCCCCCAACCCCCTTCCTCCCTGCGAGGGAGGAAGGGGAGGCTTAGTTTCCCCCTCCTCCTTTTTTGCGAAGCGAAAGGGAGGGGGGGGGTAGGGGGTGGAGGGCTCAGATGCAGACTTGAACGTCCGTGCCACCAAGGTTGAGGCTGGAGGTCGTGTGGCACTGTTGTTCTGAAGGAACAGCAGTGGAGCTAGATAGAGTCTCGCGCAATCCACCCCCATCCCTGGCCGCATTCGCGTCCTTTCCCTTCCCCCTGTAGACAAGGGGAAGGGTTTTGCGATTCCACCGAGACAAGAAGAGGGCTAGGCCGTAATTGTCTTCACAACCCGTCCAGCCCGCTCGTGCCAGGCCGTCAGCTCGTATGTGCCGCCCTTCTTGACCACCCATTCGAACACGTGGCAGTCGGTTGTCTCATCGGCGTGCCAGCCAAAGCCGCTGACCGGCACGTGTGACCAGCCGGTGAGCTGATCCGCCTGCTCACGCAGGGAGCCAGAGACAAGCCAGTCGGGCGACGCCGAGCCTGCACCGGGGTTCTCCCAGCCTTCCTGAACAATCTCGCCGACGAGGCCGCGCGTGATCTTCTTCTGCTTGGCCAGTTCCGAAACGTTGGTCGGCAGATAACCTGAGTTTTGAACCATCCAGCGGATTCGCACAGAGTCGCCTAGATCTTCGGTGGCCAGGTCGCGGTGCTCGAGGCACGGGATCGAATCGGCCAGCCAGATCGCCCATTCGGCGAGAGGTGTGATTTCGGCTTCGAGGAATTCCCCGGGCGGGTTGCGGAAGCAGTAGTGCGTGTCCCAGCCTCCGATCTCGACCTTGCCGAGCTGCGGGTGATCGAACTCCTTCCACTCGACCCAGCCTTTGCCGCCGAGCTTCTCGTCGTTCCACTTCATCATCGTCCTCTCGTCTTCGACCGGATGGTCGCGGAACCAGTCGATGTATTTGTAGTCGGTGATGCCGGCCTGCCGCTGTGGCGACCAGATCTCGACCGTCCAGGCGAAGACGCCTCGGTGCTCGTAGCACCAGTCATCGAACACGCCGGTGATCGAATCTTTCGGGTGGTACTTAAAGTCGTGCCAGACCGAGATCGCCGGGTAGCCGGTCATCTCGGTGCCCTTCGCGCCGAACTCCTTGTAGAGCCAGACATCTTCGGGCGGCAGATCGTCCTCAGGGCAGCGTCCCGGTGGGCGGAGAAGCACGCCGCTGAACGTGTGATACGTGACCGCGCCGCAGATGTTCGGGTGGCTGCAGATGAAATCGACGGCTGATCGGATCTCCGGCTCGCTGGTCGGATAGGGGCCGGCGCCGTATTGCTCGCTCTCCAGCCGCCAGGCATTGGGGAAGTTGCGGTTCATGTCGAGCCCCTGCTTTCGCTTGTGGCTGCGGATCTGCATGCCGTCCCAGTTGTGCATCTGCCCTTCGGGGAAGACGCGGTAGTAGGTGCCGCCGGTCTCGCCGGGCGACCGCTTAAGCATGATGCGCGGATCTTCTTCGTCGATCTTCCAGGGGCCGTTCGAGTCTTCGATTCTCATCGAGAGGATTCGGCCGTCGCCGTCGATATCTTCGAGCTCGAGGCCTTCGTAGTCGTCTTCGTCCCACGGGTAAGGGCGGGTGCTGCTGCGGATGATCTTGGGTGTGTCGGCCAGCGCCCATTCGGCCCCATCTGGGCCGAGACGCGGGACGAGGTAGAACGCGCGGCTCTTGAGCGATTCGGGCTTCTCTTTAACCAGAATGTCGATGATCTTGGTGACGGCAGTGGTGGCGCTCACTTCGCTTGCGTGGATGTTGCCATCGCACCAGAAAGCTGGTTTGTCCTTATCGCTGCCGGTGGAGAAGTCGGTGATCGTGACGCACCAGATATCGCGGCCTTCATGGCTTTTGCCGATCGAATCGAGACGGACGAGATCAGGGTGCTCGGCGGCGTAATCCTGCAGAAGTTGGGTCAGTTCGTCAAACCGGATATACCGGTCCAGCGGAGGATTGGGCATAGAGGGAACTTACCCGGTATCGCTGAGCGACTATAATGCAGATCAATGAAGATTTCCAGTCTTATTCTCCTGCTGGCGGCGCTGATCTTCGGCGTCCTGGCTGCTGGCTGCGCTGAGAGTCCTGAGGCTCAGCCCACTCCTAAAGATGTTGATACGTCTTCTTCCGACACCTCAGCACCGGACAATGCACCTTCAAAACAGCCTGTTGTTGAAGAGTCTATGCCGGAAGAGCCGGTTGAAGCTGCAGGCTCAACGGCGGATGCTCCGAATGAAGGCGAGCTTGTCGGTGTGCTCGAAACGACCGAAGGCCGCATTGTTGTTCGGTTCTTCCCGGATGTCGCTCCTCAGCATGTTGCTCAGTTCAAGAAGCTGATCAACAAGGGCTTCTATGACGGCACCCGATTCCACCGCTGTATTCCCGGCTTTATGATTCAGGGTGGCGATCCTTATTCCACCGATATCGGCATGGCTGGACGGTGGGGCACCGGCGGCTATACAGAAAACGGCAAGGAAGTCAACATTCCAGCCGAGTTCAACGACATTAAGCACACGCCGGGCATTCTGAGCACGGCTCGCAGCAATAGCCCGAACTCAGCCAGCAGCCAGTTCTTCCTGATGCATGCTGACTACCCGTCCCTTGATGGTCAATACACTGTTTGGGGCACCACAGTTGAAGGCCTCGATGTGATCGATGCGATCGTGAATACAGGAACTCAAGGCGGTCAGGTCAACCCGACTCAGGCTGTCATGATCGAGAGCTATACGCTTCAGTATTGGCCGGTCGAGTAGTCCTCGTACCGGTTCAGGAATTGCCGCCTCAGAGCTAAGCTCTGGGGCGGTTTTTGTTGGACGCGGCCATAATAACGGTCATGGTCTTTGCCGCCCTTATTCCCGCCGTCGTCATTGCGCAGCAGGTGACGCCAACAGCCGCGCCTGGTGTTACGGCTCCGCCGCGTGGTTCCGAGATCGCCGTGATGAAAACTTCAGAAGGCACGATTGTCCTCAGGTTTTTCCCGAGCAAGGCTCCTGTTCACGTTGCGATGTTCAAGAAGCTCTCGAGAATCGGCTTTTACAACGGCGTGCGATTCCACAGGTGCATTGAGGGCTTCATGATTCAGGGGGGCGACCCGCTCACCAAGGATCTCTCAAATGCCC
>JALGXY010000169.1 GCA_029824495.1 Fimbriimonadia bacterium | reverse complement strand
CCTACATCTGGACCTTGACGGTCGACCTGTGTCGGGTCGTGGATCTTCCAAAAGAGGTCGACAAGTTCTTGATACGTGACAACCGAGGAGTCGAACGTGAGATGAACCACCTCTGCGTGCCCCGTGTCGGTTGTGCAGACCTGGCGGTAATCAGCACGACCAGAATGGCCGCCCATGAAGCCGACCTCTGAGGAGATGACTCCCTCCACCCTGTCGAAGGCTGCCTGGATGCCCCAGAAACAGCCGGCTGCAAACGTAGCTTTTTCTGTTGTGCTCATAGTTGACAACCCTTCTATACGGTCGCTTTGGTCTTGGCGATCACACCTTCGATAAACGCCTCATTATTGGGCGTGCGCTTCAGCAGTTTAATGAGCTGATCAGTCGCTTCGACGGCATCTTTCGTGTTGGCCAGCATTCGATGCAGATGAACGACACCTTCGAGGTGATGAGCATCGAACAGCTTCTCTTCGTGCCGCGTGCTGGAGCTGCGGACATCAATAGCAGGCCAGATGCGACGTTCTGCCAATGATCTGTCGAGAACAATCTCCATATTGCCTGTGCCCTTAAATTCCTCAAAGATCGCATCGTCCATTTTTGAGCCTGTCTCAACCAGCGCCGTGGCGATGATCGTGAGAGAGCCGCCCTCTTCGATGTTCCTGGCAGCACCAAAGAACCGTCTTGGTCGATAGAGTGCCGCAGGGTCAAGACCGCCCGACAGTGTTCGGCCAGAGGGGCTGATTGTCAGGTTGCTCGCTCGTGAAAATCGTGTGATCGAGTCGAGAAGGACCACGACATCTCTGTTCGCCTCGACCAGGCGCTTCGCCTGCTCCAGGCAGAGGTCGGCGACTCGCATATGGTTCTCCGCCGGCTCATCAAAGGTAGAGCTGATGACCTGGCCCTTAACTGAGCGCTTCATATCGGTCACCTCTTCCGGCCGCTCGTCCACGAGGAGGACCATTAGGTCAACCTCGGGGTTGTTCTGCTCAATCGACTGGGCGACCGCTTTGATAATCGTGGTTTTGCCCGCTTTCGGGGGAGCCACGATCAGACCTCGCTGGCCTTTGCCTATCGGTGCAATCAGGTCTATGATGCGGCCGATGAGCTTTTGGGGCTCGGTCTCCATTTTGAGATTGACATCGGGGAACAGGGGTGTCAGCTTGTCGAAGTCACGGCGTGACTCCATCGCAGGCGATGTCGTGCCAAGTTCGTTGACTGACTCGACGCGCAGCATGCCGAAGTACTTTTCTCCGTCTTTGGGTGCCCGAACCTGGCCGTAGACAAAATCGCCCGGTCTAAGGCCGAATCGCTTCACCTGTGACTGGCTGACATAGACATCTTCTTTTGAAGGTTTATAGTCGGGTCGGCGCAGGAATCCCCAGCCGTCAGGAAGGATTTCGAGGATGCCCTTCTTGTAGATAGCATCGTGCTCGGCGTTGATGTGTTCGAGCAGTGCTTCACAGACTCCAGCGCGAGACTGTTTGATGTCGATCTTGGTCGCTTTGGCCTCTTTGGCAAGCGCCGTGTCGGACATTTCGTCGAAATGCGCGTAGTTGATCTCGGGCAGTTTGTCGAGATCGGCCTGCTTCGGTTCTTGGGGACGTCTCGGTCGTCGTCGCTGTTGATTCGACGAGCGATTGCTGTCCGATTTTCTGGGACGGAATGAGTGGGACATCAGTTCTCCAACAATAAAGGGAGTGAGTCTGCTGAAACAGACCTACAGGCCCTTCTGCAAATGGAAAGTGGGTTGATCAAACGGGGTTGCGGAGCACCGCAATAAAGGGAAGACTTCTGTACTTCTCCGCGTGATCTAAACCGTATCCTACCACGAATTCATTTTTGATATCAAACCCGACGTATTCAAGAGCAACTTCACGCTGGTGCGCATCCGGCTTGGCCAGAAGACTGACGCAAGAGACCGAGGCGGGCCGCCGCGCTTCTAAGAGCTCTCGCAGATATTCGAGGGTAAGGCCGGTATCGACAATGTCTTCAACGATCAAGACATCTCTGTCTTCAATCGTCATGTCGTGGTCTTTCTTGAGCTGGACAATCCCTGAGCTCTTGGTGTCGTCGTGATAGCTGGCGAGCTGGATAAAGTCGATCGGCGGGTCGAGCTTCATCTTTCGCGCGAGATCGCTGGCAAAGTGGAGGCTGCCCTTCAAAACCACCAGCAAGATCAGGTTCTTGCCCGCATAATCCCGGTCGATCTGGGCGGCCAGGACCTCAATGCGGCTCGCAATCTGCTCTTTGCTGAACCGCAGGTCGAATTCAGGCATCTCGGCTCCACGTGACGTGGGCTGCCGACGTGCAGGTCTCGAAAATCTTGACCGAAAGGCCGGTGATGTTGGATCGGCAGAGACTCGGTTTAAGCTGCTCTAAAATCCAGGCCGCCAGGTTTTCGGCGGTTGAATAGGTGTGGAACTGGAAGATCTTGTGTCCGTTTGTCTTCAGGAACTCTGTCGTATCTCTATCCGTTGGGTCGACAGCGCAGGAGTGATCGAGAGCCATAACGAGCGGGTCAGCCGCGTCCTTGATATCCTGGAAGTCGATGACCATGCCCTTGTCGTCGGTCTCACCTTCAACCTCAATGACAGCGCGATATGAGTGTCCATGAAGGCTGCGACAGACACCATCATGGAAGGGAAGTCGGTGGGCCATCTCCCACCTGATTTCTTTAGAGACTCGGCAGATCATGCTCTGCCGATATTCTGCACCAGGATCGGCAGAGTCAGCGGGTCTTGGCGAGTGCTCGGAAGTACTCTTCTGTGAAGAACGGGTCCAATTCGCCGTAAAACTTGATGAGCAGACCGCACTTTGACTCGATTCTAGGATGGGAATCGACAGCCTTCCAAAAGCCCTTTGATCCGGTCAAGAGGCCTTCAGCCATCATGTTGAAGTCCTCTTCGAAGCTCGCCGTGGCGTATTGAGCCAGAAAGCCCTTCTCTTGGTATTTGGAGCTGTAACGTGTGCTGGCTGTCCCCTCTTTGACAGCCTGCGTGCCGTTGGATCGATAGGGCGTTGCCGGATCATTGAACTTGATCCACTCTCGCCGGGGAACCTTCCGGCGGTGTCGCCTCAGCAGAATGCTTGAGAGCTCGTGGTGGAAAGAGCCTTCGAAGAAACTGTCCGTGTAGCCTCGCCGCGCTCCACGGTTGGCCAGGTAGATCCGGTCCGTCGAATTCGTTCCACCATAAGAGAGGCCGTAGAACGAAAGTGAGTGCGCCACATAGACCTTGCGCACATGCTTCTTGAGGAA
>JALGXY010000168.1 GCA_029824495.1 Fimbriimonadia bacterium | reverse complement strand
TCGGGAAGACATCGTCGTTCGCCTTGGTCTCCTGGATCGCCACGAGATCGGGGTTGTGCTCATCGAGCCAGTCGAGCAGGATCGGCATCCTCGCCCGGATCGAATTGACGTTGAACGTGGCTATCTTCACGCGGTGGAGGGTACCTGGTAGCCTAGTTTGATGGAGCTAAGGGAGCTGCACAACATCTTGGCCTCACTTTCAATCGAGAGGCCCGTTTTTCACTCAGAGGCTGATTTTCAGTTTAGCTTAGCCTGGGCAATCAAACTTGCTGATCAGAGAAGAGAGATCAGACTCGAACGACGCTTTCCAGGAATCGAGCGCAGAATGTCACTCGACTTACAAGTCATCGACAATTCTGCGAAGACAAACATCGAACTCAAGTACATCACTGCTCAAGCGAACATCGAGTACCGCGGTGAGTTGTATGAGTTAAAAGAGGCTACTGCATTCGATCAAGCTCGCTACGACTTCCTTAAGGACATTCAGAGGCTTGAAACACTCAATTCACTCTACTCTGGTGCGACGGGATATGCGGTGATGCTGAACTGCAACCGAACTATGGAAGCACCAGGACGAAGCTCAGATGTCATCGATGGCGAGTTTCGAATCCACGAAGGTGAGAGCTTGACTGGCAGACTGCAGTGGAGTCCAAGAGCTGGAGCAGGATCGATTAAGGGTCGAGAATCGCCGATTGTTCTGCAGGATCGGTATTCGATGAATTGGAGACCATTTTCCGTCATCCAACCTCTTGAGTTTAACTATCTTGCAGTCAAAGTCGCGGATGGCGCGTAAACTAATCTGATGCTCCACCTCGCGCTCCTCGCCCTCGTTGCTGCTGGACCAGTAGGCCAGACAGAGGCGCTCGTCTCCGACTTCCTCAAGACCGAGCGGGTGGCTGGGATGTCCGCCGCTGTCGTCCGGAACGGCGAAGTGCTTTTCAGCCAGGGATTCGGCCACCAAGACGTCCAGAACCAGGTCAAAGCGAGCAGCAAAACCCGCTATCGACTCGGATCGGTCAGCAAGCCGATGGCGACCGTCGCGTACATGGCGCTCTGGGAGCAGAAGAAGCTCGACCTGCACAGCAGTGTCACCACGCTCGACCCGAGCCTGCCGAAGGCGTGGAGCGCTATCACGCCGCAGCACCTGATGACCCACACTTCCGGGATCCGCCACTATTCGATCGCGCGGCAGGACAACGGCACCAGGCATTTCAGTACCGCCAAAGCAGCGCTCGACCTCTTTAAGAACGACCCGCTGATCTACCCGACCGGCACAGATTCGGCCTATTCGACGCACGCTTTCACCGCCTTGGCGGCTCTGATCGAAAAGGCGGCTGGGCAGCCATTCAGCACCTACATGGACGGCATTTTCGCCGATGCGGGCATCGAGAGCCTCCGCTGCGAAAACCTGACCCAACCGGCCCCTTCGACCCGTGCATCGCACTACACGCGAACCGCCGCCAAGCCGGCCCACAGCACCCCCGCTCAGGACAATTCGTGGAAATACGCAGGTGGAGGCATGGAGTCGAGCCCAGAAGATCTGGCTCTCTTCACCTCAAAGCTGATCGACGGAAAGATCTTGAAGCCAGCCACGCTGAGAGTCATGTTCAAGCAGCAGCCTTCCCCTGCTGCAAAGGGGCAGGCGCTCACCTGGCGAGTCAGCGGCAGCCAGGTTTCTCATAGCGGCTCACAGCAAGGGTGTTCTGCAATCCTGATCGCTGACCAAGACTCTGGCCTGGTCGTCACTGTTCTCTGCAACACGTCGGGCGTCCGCCCCACCACGCTGGCCCGAACGATCCTGGATCTCTGGTCGAAGCAGTAGAATCGGCCTTGTGAACGAGCGGCGGCTGAACGGCGAAGGGATCATTCGAAGCGATCTCCCCTGGGTTTTGACCCAGCGGCGTTTTGTCCTGCGTGCGCGTAAGAACGATCGCTGCCTTCTCTGCTGTGCTCCAGAAGTGAACGAGGCGGGCCTGTGCGACAACTGCTACTGCCAGCTCCCTGCCGATGAGCTTGCGCTTGCCGAAAAGTGGATGTCGGGGGTTGGGCCCTGATGGGCTGGCTCATTCTTGGAGCCGCACTGGGGATGATCGCGGGATTATTCAGCGCCAAGCACTTCAGGGAAAAACGAGTGGCCAAAAAGCCAGTCACCGTCGCCGAATTCTGGGTGTACACCCGGCACCCACGAGTGCCCCCGCAGAATGCGATCGTCGATCGAATGGTCGCCCGGAGCCCCTACGTCAACGAAGAATCTGCCCCGATCGGCACTCGCGAAGGGATGCTTTTTTCAGATATCAGGCTTCATATGGCGCCTGTGCTGCGGGACAAGAACCCACACGCCTTTCGGCCAGACCTCTTTCACGAATCGGTCGAAGTGAGCAATGAGGTTCTCGAAGGGCTGGCGGACTCTCTAGGATTCGTACGGATCGGCTACAAGAGTGAAACTCCCCTGCCAGACCACCGGCACCTGCAGTTCCTTCCCTTCCTCGCTGAGGCTGTCGCAGAGCTGATGAAAGGCCAGGTCATCTACGATCGCCATGCCCAGAAGATCTGGACAAAAGCCGAGTTTCAAGAGCTGCTGCAGGAGAACAACAACGTCGAATCGAGCCGGTTTCACCTGAAGACGGCCTGGACACAAGAGGGCGCGAAGCATCGCGCTTCGCTGCTCGGGCTCAGCAAAATCGGCAGATACGACTGGATCGCTGATCAGCTCGATTCCGACCAAGAAGTGCTGATTATGGATCTGCTTCGACAATCGGCAGACCAGTTGTGGGAGGGTGCTGAGCCCCCGCTCGAAGTCGAGGCGTTTGGCGACACATTTGTCGTCGATCTCGAAGGTGATCTTATCGATGATATGCAGCCGGTCCAGATCAAGCGGAGGATGGTCCGATGACGTCGATTCGCCTGATTCCCTGCCTCGACATCAAGAATGGCCGTGTGGTCAAAGGAACAAACTTTGTCGGGATCCGTGATGCCGGCGACCCGATCGAGCTGGCGTGCTACTACAACGAACAGGGCGCAGATGAGCTGGTCTTTCTCGACATTACGGCCTCACATGAGCGGCGCGAAACTGCTGCTGATCTGGCCGCACAGGTCGCTGAGCAGGTGTTTATCCCCTTCACCGTTGGCGGCGGAATCAAAACTGTCGATGAGATCCGCGATGTGCTGGCAGCTGGCGCGGACAAGGTGAGCCTCAATACGGCTGCTGTCAACAGCCCCGAGCTGATCACCGCGGCATCTGAGAAGTTTGGCGCCCAGTGTGTAGTCTGTGCGATC
>JALGXY010000167.1 GCA_029824495.1 Fimbriimonadia bacterium | reverse complement strand
GAGCTGGTAAGGACCAGCAGTTGGCACCTCAATCTCGTAGTCGGCAAAATTCGGGAACTTGCCGACGTTGTAAAGCACGCCGATGCCCTTGCCGTAGCCGCCCTTATCAACGGCCAGGTTGGTCTCTTTGAAATCCTCTGCTTCCCAGACGATTGCTCCGGCTGGGGCCTCGCCATCTGGGCTCGCAATGGCTGCGGTCAGACTGGACTTATTCTTGTCCGCGGCGAGCAGCTCTTTTGCAGCAGCCTCGTAGTCTGCTTTCTTTGCCTGGAGACTCTTCTCGATCGCCTTCTTGGCCTCATTGCGACTCTTGTTGACACTGTCCTGCTTCGACTTGACTTCGGCGTCGATCGCAGCGGCCTTCTCCTGATCTTCGATCGGACCGATCGGCCGCTCCACCCATTCAGCGACCACCTTGTGATTCACCATCGTTTGCGTGGACTTGAAGATGCCTGCGAGCGCGAAATAGTCTTTGGCCGGTATCGGGTCAAATTTGTGATCGTGACACCGGGCACAGGACATGGTCAGTCCCAGATAGGCTTTGCTGAACGTATCGATCTGCTCATCGATAATGTCGTACGCCATCTTGTCCGGATCATCTTCCGCCAGCATCTTGGCGCCCATCGAAAGGAACCCTGTGGCAATGACCTCGTCGTCCCCAGCGTTCGGCATCAGATCTCCCGCAATCTGCTGCTTTAGGAACTGGTCGATCGGCTTGTCATTGTTGAACGACTTGACCACCCAATCCCGGTAACGCCAGGCGTTTGGAAACACAAGGTTTTCGTCCAGGCCGTTCGAATCGGCGTATCGCGCCACATCGAGCCAGTGTCTGCCCCAACGTTCGCCGTATGCCGGGGAGGCGAGCAGACGGTCGATCAGGGTTTCGAAGGCGTCATCGCTTGTGTCAGCGAGAAATGCTTCGACCTCCTCAGGTGTCGGAGGAAGGCCGGTCAAATCGAATGTTGCCCTCCGAATCAGGATACGCTTGTCGGCTTGAGGCGCTGGCTTCCAGCCCTTTTCATCGAGCGCACGGAAGATAAAAGCGTCTATCGGATTCTGCGCCCAACTCTGGTCGCTGACCTCCGGAACTGCTGGTTTGACTGGCTGGGCAAATGCCCAAAAGGCTGCATCGCTTGGCTTGACATCCGGGGTTTCTGGCCACGGTGCACCAGCCTCGGCCCACTTGATCATGTCGGCCAGCTCATCGACAGGAAGCTTGCCCGCAGGCGGCATTTTGACCGTGCTGCTGTAGTTGATCACCGCCGGAATCTTCGCGGCCATCTCAGCCGAAATCGGCTCGTCAAGTCTCAGGTCACCAGCCTGAAGGTTCTCACCATGGCAGGCGATGCACTTTGCCTCAAGAGTCGGCCTGATTTTCGATTCAAAAAAGTCGATGCTGATCTGGCTCGACTGATCCTGGGCAGGAGCCATAGGCGCAGGCACAGGCACAGCCTGCACTCCAAAAAAGAGCAGGGCCAGACTGCTTCCGAAAAGGCCCTTTGTCAGCAGAGTCTTCGCCCGACCGCTCCTGGCGGCTCGCGTTCGGCCGAATTGATCGCCAGATCCAGACGTCATTGGCGAGGAGTATACAGCCTGCCACCCCGAAGAATCTGAAATTATTCTGAGCTCAGTTCGCTCCGTAATCGAAGGTAGGCGTCGTACCGGACTCTTTCAATCTCTCCAGCTTCAACAGCAGCGATGACGCCACATCCAGGCTCATGGGAGTGGGTGCAGTCGTTGAATTTGCATGAATGCTCCAGAAACTCTGGAAAATAGCTGGCGATCTGGGTCTCATCAAGATCGCGAAGCCCGAAGCTGCGAATGCCGGGCGTATCGATCAGCACTGTGCCGTCGGACAGTCGGTGAAGCGATGACGCAGTGGTGGTGTGCATCCCCCGGCCATAACCTTCGCTGACTGAACCCGTCTTTTGACCAGCATCGGGTTTTAGGGCGTTGACTATCGATGACTTGCCGACTCCGCTGTGGCCGACAAAGGCACAGGTCTTCCCTCTGATCTCCCCGAGCAGCTCGTCATGCCCGATGCCGCCGAAAGTTGAGCCCTGCAGCATGTTGATGCCAAGTGTCCGGTAGGGGTCGAGAATGTCGAGCTCTGAGTGGTCTTCAAGCAGGTCGAGTTTGTTGACAAAAATGAGCGGCTCGGCGCCGCCCTGTTGAATCGCCACAAGATAGCGGTCGATGAGGCGCGGGTGCAGCGGCGGCGTCACAACCGAGACCACGACGATCACAACGTCGATATTGGCGACAATCACCTGCTCGCGCTGCGATCTGCCGACATCTGGCCGCGACAGCTTGGTTCTGCGAGGGGTGACTTCCCCAACGACGGTTTCTCCCCCTTCAAGCACGGCCAGGATCACCTCGTCGCCGACAACGGCCGGTATGCCGAAGAGCCTGGCCTCGACCAGCCCTTCATCTGTCTCGGCCATCGCCCGCTTGCTGGTGACAGAGACGATGGTGCCAGGAAATTTTCTTGTCGCACGCGCTAGAGCACGCTCGTCCTTTCGCAGGACACGTTCGATCCAGGTGTCGAGCGGCTCGTCAGACGACCCGGATCGACGCTTCATCGCCTTCGCTCTCTTGGAGAGCTGTTCGATCTGATCAGGCGAGAGATGGGCGAGCTTTGTCGCCAGTGTTTCTGAAATGTCTTTCTTCAATTTGAGTTGTTGTATGGCCAGGCACAAACAGGATGTGCAGGTGACTGCTGGCCCTTAATTGAGTTCATTCAGAATGAAGTGCAAGAGGAGCCAGACGAGATTACGGATGCGGTTTTTGCTGCAGTCATAGTCGTCATTTCTCCTGTAGGATTTCCGCGTCAGCGGTTCTGGCACTCTAGCACATCGGTTGAACTCGATTGAATCAGAAGTTGTAGTCTGCGATGTTCTCCTTGTCGAATGTTACGAGCTTGCCAGCAATGATGATGTTCTTTTCTCGGACGAGAATCTCGCCCTTGCCAGGGATGTCGAGGGTCATGCCTTCGCTGACTTCAAGTCCTTCGGCTGCAATCTGTTGTGCCAAGAACGAGGCAACGTCTCCAATATCGGCGGGATCCCAAAGCTGGAATGCTTGAACCGAGCCGTTCTCGACAAACTTGCGCATTTCGTTTGGTGTGCCGAGGCCGGTGAGGACAACGCCTGCACCATCTGCGTTCTGGCCGCCGGGATAGACGCCGCGCTGAGAGAAGACCTGAGCAGCAGCAGCCAGCCCAACGGTTGTGGGCGAGATCACGCCGCGCAGGTTAGGATGCTTGACCAGAAGAGCTTCT
>JALGXY010000166.1 GCA_029824495.1 Fimbriimonadia bacterium | reverse complement strand
GCTCGATGACGTCATGAGTCAGGTAGTCAACCTCCTCATTGCTTCTCGTCTGAGTGTCGCCAAAAAAGATGGCCTTAAAGGTGTCCTTTTCCTCCTGCTTTGTCAGCGGAAAGTCGATTGAATCGGGGAGCGGTCCCGTCGGATCGAGCCCCTTGAATCGAGCTGGTTTTGAACCTGCAGGCTTGTGGATGTAATAGAACTGAGGGATTTGATTCTCATCAACTGGAGTCATCCATCCGCGTGGTTTGACAACGAAGAAAATCGTGTCTTCGTCATGGGCCAGGGTCCACCTTCCCTCCGCATCTGTCACGGCAAAGTCAGCCTGGTTGGAGACTCTAACACCCTCAATTCCAGGCTCGTCATCATCCTTGATTCCATTCCAATTCAGATCATGAAAAACTGTGCCCTGAGCTGCCCATGCTGTGGCAGAACCGAGAGCGAGTGTCCCCGCAAATACTGAGGCCAATTTCAACATAACAGGACCTTACCTGCCCCTTGCCGGGGCCATCTTTTTTAGGCGAGGTATTGTCCCCCGCGTGAAGCCAGAAGCTGTGGTCAAAATCGTCGAAGGACGCGAGAAGAAGATCAAAACCTTCTACCCCTGGGTGCAGAAGGAGGAGGTCCGCCGCGTCGAGGGACCCAAGAAGGTCTGCCTGGCAACACTCGAAGACTTCAACGGAGAGCAGATCGCGATCGGCACCTACAACCCGATCAGCCGATTCCCTTTCCGGGTCTTGACACTCGAAGACGAGCCGATCGACCAGGCGTTCTTTGAAAGAAAGTTTCGAACCGCTTTTGAGCTGCGGGAGAAGCTGGTGACGGACACCAATGCCTGGCGAGCCGTTTTCAGCGAGGCCGACCAGATCCCTGGACTGATCATTGACAAGTACGGCGATCACCTTGTTGTTCAGGTCCGCAGTGCTGGCATGGAGATGCTCAAGCCGCTCTGGCTGCCGGCTCTGATCGCAGTCTCTGGTGCCGAATCAATCCTTGAAAAGAGCGAAATGGCAGGGCGTAAGGAAGAGGGGCTGGAACCGGTTGCTGGGCCGCTTCACGGCACTCCTCCAGATTCGGTTGAATTCAACGAAACCGGATTGGCCATGACAGCCCTGATTCAGGACGGCCTTAAGACAGGCTACTATCTCGATCAACGATCCGCAAGGCGCGAGCTGGCAGCCAAGATCAGACCGGGCGACAAGGTTCTCGATGCCTTCTGCTACACAGGCGGCTTTTCGCTTTATGCTGCTCGTGCCGGAGCCGATGTAACAGCGGTCGATATTCACGGTGGAGCGCTGGCCGCAGCTGATCGCCAGGCCCAAGCGAACGATCTGTCAGTCGATTTTGTCGAGGCAAACGCGTTCGACTATCTGGTGGAAGGTGCAGAAGACAAGGGCCCGTTCGACTGGATCATTCTTGACCCTCCGGCGATCGCAAAAACTGCGCAGAAGCGGGACTCGCTCAAGTGGGGCGTCTGGAAGCTGGTGCATGCTGCGATTCCGCTGCTCAAACCGGGCGGCAGGATGCTGGTCTGCTCCTGCTCTTACCAGCTCAGCCTTCAGAAGCTGCTCGACGTCTGTCGGCTTGCCGCTGGCGACAACGGCAAACAGATTTTTGTCGAAGGCGTGACCTACCAGGATCTGGACCATCCAGCTCCATTGAGCTTCCCTGAGAGCCTCTATCTCAAGGGCGTCTGGCTGCGGGTCGACTAAACGCGCAGGATCAGAAGGTTGTGGTCTTCGGCCACGACAAAGTGCATTGAGGTGCTGCCGAGCGCGTGACGCTCGATGAACCCGTGACCTTGTGCACCCAGAATCAAGAGGTCGGCATTGGTCTGCGCCATTGCGTCGTTGATCACGTCGTTGGGATGTCCGCCCCCCACCATGATCTCGACTTCACAATTGAGCGGGGCCAGCAGAGCTTTGGATGCCTCACTTCTTTCGGTCAGCTTTGCCTCCAAGGCCTGCGGAGCAAATGCTGCCAATTCTGGATGGTCAAAGGCCAAGGCAGAACGAGCCTCAGCTTCGACGTGGAAAGCACTGACGAGAACAACTTTAGACAATCCAGCAGGCGCCAGTTCAACCAAACGGTTAAGGCAATTTGTCATGTAGTCCGAGTGGTCGGTGGCGATCACCGCCGTGATTCCTGAACCGCTGGTCGGCTTTCTTCCGATCAGTATCGACCGTTGAGCATCAATCGCCAGTCCCTTTGTGACGCTGCCGAGAAACAGACTTGCAAAAGCGTCTTTTCTTTCAGAACCGACAGCGATCAGGTCTGCATTCATTTTGCGGGATTCTCGGGTGAGGCAACTCGAGGCTCCTCCCAAGATAACTGCTGTATCGACACGGAAAGAACCCTTCATTCGCTCTGCAGCTTGGGCAAGCTCTGATAGAGCAGATTCTCGCTGCTGCCCCATCGCCTGGTGAATCGGGTGCTTTTGAGACAGCCCAGTCGGATCAACATCCGGAATCAATGGTTCGCAGGCGCAGATTGCCAGCACGTCCATATCACGAAACTTGAGCTCGTTGAGCAGGTTCTCGGCGTGTTGATACGCCCTGTCAAGATCGACTCCTAAAACGACCGTACTCATGAATTCAGTTTATCTTTTTTCCGACCTAAACAGCGCTGAATCACCCTGCTTCTGGCAGACTGGCGATATTGCGTGGGTCGATATAAGTCCAAATGCGTCGATTTGGGCTTGCACCACGTCTTGGAAAGCGTCAGATGGGGACATTACTGACTGGAAAGAGCGTGCGAAAGAATCAGGATTTTGGGCAGTACGGAGTTGCGGTGTCTTGCAGCGCACAGACCGTTCAAAACAAGGCAGAAGGGCTTGCCAATATCGCACTTGGCGATCCCTTTATCGCCCGGTTTGAGGGCAAGTCGTGGAAGGAGAACCTCGTCTCATTTCGGGATCGGATCAGCCCGGGCGAGGCTCTGAGCTGTTCCGCGTGTGAGATCAATGACAAGGGCGCAATCGACCCTTGGAACGCTACCAGCCTTGATCACGTTCTGCTCAGACTCGATACGCCATGGCTTCCTGAGCTGATTCAAGGCGGCCTGAACATGCACCTTCAGCCGGTCTGGTCGACCACTGAACAGAAAATCTGTGGCTTTGAAGCTCTGGCCCGCGGCACAGTCAAAAAGAAGGAGCTCAACGGCTGGCAGATCGTCAGTGCAGCTGAAGCTCACAACGAGTCGTTCCGATTTGAGATGAGATCGGTTGAAGCCTCTCTGAAGAGCGCGCTCCCAAAACTGTCTGGCGACGAACGGCTCTTTGTCAACCT
>JALGXY010000165.1 GCA_029824495.1 Fimbriimonadia bacterium | reverse complement strand
CTTGCCGCCTTCGGCAGAGTTGTTCATTCTCTGGTGAGTTGTTTTGCCGTTCTCTTTCACCAGATTCGAAAGCCACATGATTCCGACAAACTGGTCGGTGTAGCCACAAAACCAGGCGTCCTTGTTTTCATTGGTGGTGCCGGTTTTGCCGCGAACGTTGTGAGCCTGCCTCGCGGCACGGTGGCCGGTTCCATACTGAGCCGCGTTGCGAAGCAGCAGGTCCATATTCTTGGCGGTCTTGGTGGAAAGTGCACCCCGTCGAATCTTAACTGAGCCGGTGTAGATCGGCTGACCGTTCGGTCCGTATATCTTGGTGATGCCGTACGGCTCGACTCGAGAACCGTGAAGCTGGAACACAGAATAGGCTTGAGCCATCTCAAGCATGGTCACATCGCTTGAACCCAGAACGAGTGAGTGATACGCGCCGAGCCTGCTTGTGAATCCAAAGGCGATTCTTGCCGTGTTTGTGACGTTGTTCGGACCGGTCTCTTCCATCACCCTAGCGGCAGCTCGGTTGTAGGAGCCTGCAATCGCTTGGGAGACTGTCACGAGGTCGTCATCGCCGCCGCCCCGCACCTCTTTCAGCGGCTCGCGCTCGGTCAGTCGTGGGTAGTAGTAAGGCTTGGTGTTGTCAACCAATCCGTGCGGGCTCACGATTCCGCGGTCGAGAGCTGTAGCATAGACGATCGGCTTGAATGAAGAGCCAGGCTGACGTCCGCCCTGCCAGGTCAGACTGTACTGGTCCTCGTTGTAGTCGCGTCCACCAACAAGGGCGCGAATCCGGCCGTCTGTATCCATCAGGACAAATGCGCCCGTAGAGACTCGCTTCGAGCGATTCTCGTCAATCGCCAGGTTAACCTCTTCCTCAGCGATAGCCTGATACTCACGATTAATTGTGGTTTCGACCTTGTAGCCGCCGCTGCTTAACTCGATTGGATCGAGGCCGCTCTTGACGCGTGTCTCGTTGATCGACTTGATCTCCTGCAGGACGTAGTCGACGAAATAGGGGGCGTCTTTGTAGCCAGAGACCGTCTCGTTGCGATCTTCGCGGAGCTTAAGCGGCTCGGTCTTGGCCTGCTGATACTCTTCTTCATTGATAAAGGCGATGTTCTTCATCAAACCGAGAACCACGTTCCGGTTGAAGATCGCTTCGTCAGGATCGGTAATCGGGTTCTCTTTGCTCGGCCGGCGTACACAGCGGGCTAAGAGTGCCGCCTCTGCGAGGGTCAGCTCGCTCAGCTCCTTGCCAAAGTAGACATCGGAGGCGGCCTTGATGCCGTAGGCTCGCTGGCCATAAAAATTGTAGTTCAGGTAGAGCTCAAGGATCTGCTCCTTGGTCAGGAAGCGCTCCATCTGGATCGCCAGGGCCATGTCCCTGAACTTGCGCTCCAGCGTCTGTTCGGGGCTGTTGTAGACCTGCTTCGCCATCTGCATTGTGATGGTGCTGCCGCCCGTCTGCTCAGCGCCGGTGATCATCTCCTTAACAACGCGGCCGACGGCCCACCAATCGACTCCGTTGTGATCGAGGTATCGCTCATCCTCGGCTGCGATGGTCGTATTGATGATCAGGTTCGGAATATCTTCATACGGCACGGGCTGTCGATATTCAGCCGATACGGAATAGAGGATCTCGCCATCATCGGAGAGGATTGTGCTGGGGGTCTTCAGCAGATCCTCCATGATCGTCGGAAGTTCGGGGATCCGCTTTTTGGCCTCTTCGAGGTACTGGTAGGCCAGGACGCTGGCGGTCACAAAGAGGATGCTGCCGAGAATTACGAAGACCCACAAAGTGACCTTGAACGCTCGCCAGAATTTGGCACGCTTGAGGGACTTTGGCTTCGATTTCGGTTTAGTCTTCGACTTTGCTCTACCTTTCGCCACGTTGATCTATTAAGACGTATTCACAGACAGCTCGGCTTCAAAGTCGCCTGCAGGGCCTAAGCCTTTACGGCAACCTTGCCCGCATATTCCTTCAGTTCTTTTTCGTCAAGCCTGCCAATCAGTGCAAATGATCTGCCTGACTTCTTCCAGGAATGAACCAGGTATCGGCCTCTGGCCAGCTTGTGAAGGGCCTCACGGTTCAAATCACCGTCCACTTGAAAGAGTGTCATTCGGCCCTCGTCACACGAATAGACCTGGATAAGAGATCGAAACTCCTCGGTATCCCTTTTGGAGACGAAGACAAGCCGGCAAGAGCGTGACTCCGGGAGCCGATAAGGCCGCATCTTGAGACTCTTGGCCGCCCTGGCAAGAAGCTGGTCCATGGTCACAACCTCGACGCCTTCGGTCTTCAAGCCAAAGGTGTTGGCTTCAATCTCAGGGTCAAACTTGATTCTCTGGAAGGTGTATCTAGCTGAGACTCTTCCCCGGCTATCCATGATTTCTCGTTTGAGAATTGCGCCGCGGCGCTGGTCGATCCACATCTTCTGAATCGAAGTGCCGTTTGCTCGTTTGAAGTGGATCAGCTGGCACCCAACCCCAGCGATTTTGCCGCCATTGACTTCCGACATTGTTGGTCGTCCATCTTCTGGATCGAGCGATCGCATCACCGATCCAGAGAGCCCGAACAGAATCTCATCGCGACGAGAAGGCAGCTTCCGAATCTGCTTCAGCTTCGGGATCAGGTGGAGTCTGGTCCTGCCGTCTTCGACGATCACCTGGCCATCAAATGCAGAGCCGCCTTGGTATTCAATCCGCATTTTCCAGCCTTGGCGAAGAATGCGTTCGTTCAACGAGCGAAACCCGTCTCTCGAGCGAAACTCAACTTTTCTAACGCCAGCGTACGAGACTGTGCCTGCTTTTTCAAAAACAGCTGCAAGAGCCTTACTGGGGGGGCCATCGAAACCGCGAACTCTTTCCCTCTGCGCAGCCGCCGTCACTGTTAAGAGCGAGACGATCAACAGGGCTGCAAGACAACGATATCGAGTCATCAGAGACCGTCAATAGAGGACCAGTCGTAGACGCCGGTTCCATCATCGTAAGGAACATCGACACCCAGATTGAGCTGGGCATTCAGGTCGAAGTGAGTGCTGATCAGCTCAGACTCGATCGAAGAACCGGCAGGCTGGCTGCTCTGGGTCAGCATCTGCTGATCCAGATCGGCTGGCGCTGCCTGGTCCGGCGTGCTGAAGATCATGAAAAGGGCAAATGCGGCAGCGGGCGTGGCCACGGCTGCTGCTCCAAACAACCAGATACGAGCCCTTTTGGCCTTCATCTGTCGTCGCAGCTTCTGGTTGAGTTCGCTTCGCCAGGCGAGGCTCGGATCATCAGAAGGCAGACCACTGACAAGACTG
>JALGXY010000164.1 GCA_029824495.1 Fimbriimonadia bacterium | reverse complement strand
AAGCAGCAGAATCACCACAAACAGGAGCACAGACTGGGCTGCCGCCAGCCCAAAATTAAGCTTCTCCCAGGCCTCAACGTAGATGTGATAGCCGACCATGTCGGTCGTGCCGTCCGGGCCGCCTTTGGTCATCATATAGACAGGGGCGAAGACCTGCATCGACGCGATGGTCGATGTCACCAATACAAAGAGAGTTGTCGGCGCGAGGAGCGGCAGAGTCACCTTCAGGAACCGTCTCCATGAACCCGCCCCATCGAGCTCGGCCGCCTCATTCAGCTCCTGAGGAATGTTCATGATTCCAGCTAGATAGAGGATCATCTTCGGGCCGAGCCCCACCCAGATCGACATAAAGACGAGCCCGGCCATCGCCAGGCCTGGCTCATTCAGGAAGTCCGTTTCATCGGCGAACCCCATCGCCCCGGCGGCCATGTTGATCACGCCGTTCTTGGGAAGATAGATATAGATCCACATCATCGCGATCGCCACCTGGCTGCAGATCGCCGGCAGATAGTAGATCGTGCGCAGCACAGGAAGCATCTTCAGCCTCTGGGCAAGCATCAACGCGACCAGCAATGCAACCGCGATTCCGATCGGCACGCTGAACGCCGTATACGAAAGGGTGTTGAGCGCCGAATTCCAAAAACCCTCATCGCTGAAGACACGGCTGTAGTTTCCGAACCCGACAAAGGTGAGTTCGTCCTGAAGTATCCGCCACTTGAACAGGCTGAGCCACAGCGCATAGCCGATCGGGATCGCAGCAAAAACAACCAGATGGAGCATCGCCGGTCCGGCAAACAGATAACCGAGCAGGCGATTGTTCCTCATAGATCACCCAAGTGCCGATCTATCGCATCGGCGGCTCTATTCAGAGCTTCCTCGACAGGGCGCCCCGATTTAAGAACGGCATCCATCGCGCGCTCGCCTTCCGATTCGACCACATCATAGGCCTCAACTTTCGCGCCCCAGGGTGGACGGCCCGAAGGGATGATATCGAGGAAAGCCTGCTCCAGCTCGGTGACTCCACGCTCTTCGCTGATGTCCTTTCGGGCGCAGACCGCGATGCCGGTGCTCTGGATCTTGCGCTGAACCTCTTCACTCGTCATGTACTTGACAAATCGCCAAGCGGCATCTCTGTTCTTTGACTTCTTCGTAATGCCGAGCCCTGCCTCATAGATCACCGTTTGAGACTTCGGCAGATTGGAAGGAACAGGAACCACGAGGACATCTTCGAGGTCGATCTTGTCTGAGTTGGCTATTCCGATCAGGTTCCAGTGGCCAGAAATCGTCATCGCCGCCTGCCCATTCAGGAAGGGGTCGACACCGAGAGCGGCAGTCTGGCTGAGCGAAGGGGACGCCCCATGCTCCTCGATCATCGAATGGATGAACCTGATCGCTTCGGCGGTGGCCGGTGAGTTGATCGCTCCATCGGCCGAAGAGCCGTCTGCGCTGAGCGAGTCTCCTCCGTTGTTCCAGACCCAGAGGATCCAGCCAGGCATCCAGTTGGCAAACGCATATCCATACTGCTCGCCTCTTGTGAGATCCTTGGCGATGTTGAGGAACTCTTCAAAAGTCCAGCCAGCCTGAGGGTACGGAATGCCAGCCTCATCAAAGAGCCGCTTGTTGCAATACATCACCATGGGCGTGAAGTCGAGCGGAACTGCGTAGACCTCATCATCTCGTCGGGCGATGTCGACCACATTTTCGTGATAATCCGCCAGATCAAAATCAGGGTCTTTTTCAATCAGCTCACTCAGATCCAACAGGATGTCGTTGTTGATGAAGACCGCGGAGCTGCTCGCATCGAGCGTCACAACATCAGGCTCTGCGCCGGCCACAATGCTCATCAGCAGTTTGCGGACGTACTCTTGGCTGCCTGGAATCAGCTCAAGCTGAAGATCGATGTCTGGATTCTGGCGTTCAAACTCGACATAGACTTCGCGCATGATGCGCATCGCTTCGCTGTCATCACCTGCTCCGCCCCAGTTCGCGACTCGCAATACTTGGCGGCTGTCCGCAGCCTGCTGGCAGGCGCTGCAGCAGAGCAGAACCGAGGCCAGAAACAGGATGTTCGCAAGGCGGCGCATCGATGTCTGACTTTACCGGTCAAAAACCTTGGAAAATCTGAAGATTTTTTGCCTCAAGGCCCATAACATGATCCGCATCATAGTCAAGTGATCCTCAAAATAGGCACATAATAGGACGACATGGGTCTGTGGGCAAAGATTTCTATCAAGAACAACCCGAAGCTGCGAATGATCTGCTTCGGAGCCACTGGCGCATTTGTGGGCATGTCAGCCTACGTGGTCCATATTTCTAACGCGATCAGTTACATGTCCGAGGACCCCAAGGCCTGTATGAACTGCCACATCATGTCGCCCCACTATGCAAGCTGGCGTCACTCGAGCCATGCGACTGTGGCAACCTGTAACGACTGTCACGTCCCGCATGACTCAAACCTGCGCAAGTACTACTTCAAAGCGAAAGACGGCACCCGACACGCCGCCCTCTTCACTCTGAAGATGGAGCCGCAGGTCATCCGCGCCACCGAAGAGTCAAAAGAGGTGATCCGCGAGAACTGTGTGCGGTGCCACGACGACCAGATCGATCAGGTCTTTTCGGCGAGCCACAGTGCTTACGAGCGATCCTGCATCGACTGTCACCGTGAGGTGCCCCACGGTCGAATCAGCAGCCTCTCCTCAACACCCAATGCAGCTGTCCCTTACGAGGACGGCGTAATCCACGAATTCCCCAGCAAGGAAAGTCACTAAGAGAACAAAAATGAGCAGCGACAAGAAATCCGGCGTAGCCTATGGATGGCTCCTTTTCGGAGGATCAGCCTTAGGAATCTTCGCCCTCGGCATGCTGGCTTCCAACATCACCTCACGAAAAGAGGAGGCGAAGGTTGCCCGCGTTCAATTCAATACTGAGATCTCCGATTGGGAGGCGGACAACTCCAAGTGGGGCGAAAGCTTCCCACGTGAGTACGCATCCTGGAAGGCGGCTGAGCACATGAATCAGAACTCCAAGTACGGCGGTTCTGGTGCTCGCGACTATCTCGAAGACAATCCAAGACTGGTGATTCTCTTTGCCGGCTACGGCTTCTCTAAGGAGTTCAAGCAGGCTCGTGGCCACTTCTACGCCGTTGAAGACGTCGTGGAGACAGCACGAACAGGCGATGCCTCACCGGCTACCTGTTGGACCTGTAAGAGCCCGGACGTTCCGCGCCTGATGGACGAGACCAGCCCAAGCGAGTTCTATGCCGACAACTTCATGAACCTGAAGGATGAGGTGACCAACCCGA
>JALGXY010000163.1 GCA_029824495.1 Fimbriimonadia bacterium | reverse complement strand
CCCGTAATA
The DNA here is from genome assembly GCA_029824495.1 of Fimbriimonadia bacterium. Lineage (GTDB taxonomy): Bacteria > Armatimonadota > Fimbriimonadia > Fimbriimonadales > Fimbriimonadaceae > JALGXY01. Next base: position 3,292 of record JALGXY010000163.1, on the reverse strand, counting down.
ACGATCTGTCTCTTCATGATCTGCTCACCTCGAACGCGCTGCGCGCGGTCTCATGCAGCCTGATGCGCTCCAAAACGCCCGGCACCTTACCGTCGAGTGTCTCAAAAATCTGCTCAGCAACAACCTCGCTTGTGGTCGTCTTGCCTTTGAATTCAGGGAGGTCCGTATTGAGATTGTGATGGTCGTATCGGTCGACAACCAGCTCTTCCGCCACTCGATCGAGCTCATCAATTGAGGCAATCATCCCCGTACGTGCATCAGGTTCGCCGCTGATCGTCACCTCTAAAACATAGTTGTGTCCGTGATAGCTGGGCCGATTGCATTTCCCAAAGAGCCTTTCATTCTCTTCAGGGCTCAGATGCGGAGAGTCGAGCCGATGCGAGGCTGCAAACTCATAAACTCGTGTGACTGTTATCATTTCATCCGATCCGTGCCATTCACCGTAAAGCGTCGGCGCCTCGTTCAGCTTTAGATGGACCAGTTCTACCCCGGCGGGCAGACTTTCCATTCTTCCAGCTATCTCTCTCAAGAGGTTTTCAAGACAGGGCGGTCGATTCAAGAATGCTGGGATTTCGTCGTTAAGGCTCTTCAGATCGAAGTCCGCCTTGACCCGGTCTTGCAGGATCTGGTCGATATCTTTGATGTTGACCACCATGCCTGTTGCCTGGTCCACTGTTCCTGCAACTGAGGCCCGCAAAACGTAGTTGTGCCCGTGGTTGAATGGCGATGCCCAGCGTCCAAACAGGTCGTGATTCTCCTGGTCAGACAGGTTTGGCAGCCAGTAGCGGTGGCCACTAGAAAAGCTGATTTCCCGATCAAGAACAACTCTGCCCATCTGTCGATCTGTCCTGGCCTCGGCTCGTTGGCTTGAGACGCTCAGGAGCACCATTATATCGCTCTGCAGGAGCCGCCTGCCCCTTCTCAGGCGACCATCTTCTGGCGGCGTTGAGCCGCTGAAGCGACGAAGCTCACTATCCAGGGCTCGGCCTATACACAGTACATTTATCATCATTACCGACAAATCGGTACTGTAATCATCATAGTTGGTAAGGACGGAATACGGTAATTTAGACGTTTGTGGGTAATATCGCCACGATGACGAAAGACGAACTGCTGAATAAGCTTAAGTCGGCCAAGGCTGACCGAGACTTGACGGCAAAACTGACCTTAGATGGCGGCACAGAAGTGTTTGTGGCTGTCGACTACGTAGTAGTTGATGACGCTGTCTATGTTTCATTCCCAAAAGGTTCTGATATCTGTAAGAAATCTACAGGTATGAGCTGGAAAGGCAATGTAGAAAAGCTGGTTGACCAGTTTTTCGAAGCTGAAATTGACCCGAAAGTCAAACGAGCTCAGGAGGCTCTGTCACAGCTCGCTGTTCCGGAAGGTTACAAGCTGGTTATCGAAGACGGAAAGCCGGTTCTCAAAAAGGCTCGAGGTCGCGGTACTGGCGGTCCCCGAAAGGCATCCGTTAAGCTGACACTTAAGAAAGGGCAAGCTGTTGAGCGGCTCTCAGACGGCAAGCTCTTCAAAGTGGCTTCCGTTTCTGCTTCACCCAAGGCTGCTCACCTCAAGACTGCGAAAGTTGTCTCTGGTGACGGCGAAAAAGACACGGCACGCTCCTTCGGCGCACGCATGTTCAAAGACGCTGAGTAATCAGCTTTATTGGGCAAAATTAAAGGGCAGGAACCGATAGGTTCCTGCCCTTCTTGTTTATTGATCAAGCCTGAATCAGGCCATCTCGCGGATCGGCTCGAGCAGCATTTCTTTCGTATAAAGAAAATCCTCTCGTTCGTAGTTTGCCAGCTCAAAGTCCTTTCTCAAGACGATCGCGCCTGTCGGGCACGCGTCCTGACAGTAGCCGCAGAAAATGCAGCGCAGCATGTTGATCTCGTAGCGAGTTGCATAGCGCTCTCCAGGTGAGAACCTCTGCTCATCTGTATTCTCATCGGCCTCAACATAGATGCAGCGGGCTGGGCAGGCGCCTGCGCAGAGTGAACAGCCGATGCAGCGCTCCAGTCCGGAGTCGTATCGTGTCAAGACGTGGCGCCATCGCGTCCGCGTGTACTGTTCTCGGCGCTCCAACGGATACTGGATGGTGACCTTTTTGCGGCCGAGCCGCTTTGCTGTGATGCCAAAGCCCGTCAGTATCGGCTTGGCAACGTCCTTCATGACCTCAAAGCTCACTTGGCCTCCTCCAGCTCTCTTGCCTTCAGTTCAATCAGCTTCAGTTGACCGCGCTTAGCATCACCATGCTTGATCTTGCTCTGAAGCTTTAAAATTCCATACATTAGAGCGTCAGGTGAAGGTGGACATCCAGGGACATAGACATCGACAGGAACGACCTGGTCTGCACCCTGAACAATCGCATAGTTGTTGTAGACACCACCTGAAGAAGCGCAGGCGCCCATCGAGATAACCCATTTGGGTTCGGGCATCTGATCATAGATCTGTCTGAGAACAGGAGCCATTTTTTTGCTGACTCGACCAGCGATGATCATCACGTCGGCCTGCCGAGGGGTGGCGCGAAAAGCTTCCGATCCAAATCGAGACAGATCAAATCGTGCCGCAACCGTCGACATCATTTCGATCGCACAGCAGGCCAGACCAAAAGTCAGCGGCCACAGGGCGTGTGCACGACCAGCGCTGGCAGCACCTTCTAAGCGCTCCAGGAGGCTCTCTTTGTTGGCAAGAACGACACTTCCGCCCTTCTCAATATCACCAAAAACAGGCGTAGAGCTGTCGTGGAGCACAAGTGTCTCGACTCGCTTTGGCATCGCCCCCGATTCTACACTCAAAAATCATGATCCATCGGCCCGTTGGGAGATTCCGTAGGGCTGCCTCACTTCGCCGGTAGAATTGCCGCTCGAATGCAGCTGGCAGACTCAGTCGGCTGGATTGCCCAACATCCAGACTTCAAAGACCTTTTGACAGGCTTCGATGGGGGACAGCTCTGGCAGTCCACCGCCATTGAGGCCCGCCCTGCTTTTGCCGCCGCCGCATGGCGACTCGAACCACGAAGGATCCTTGTTGCCACAGCAACCTATGATCGAGCCCTTCAGTGGCAGGCCCGCCTAAACCTATGCGGAGTGCCGAAAGAGGCAACGGCGATCCTTCCCAGCGGCCAGAGCGCACTGTTCGAGGACGCATCGCCCGAGACCTCTGCCCTCTCCGATCGGATCGGGGCTCTTAAGAAGCTCGTGAGTGGCGAGCCCTGCTTCATCCTCGCCCCTGCCGCATCAGCATTAGAGCGAACCCTCCCCGAAGAGGTCCTCAAGGACGCATTTCTCTC
>JALGXY010000162.1 GCA_029824495.1 Fimbriimonadia bacterium | reverse complement strand
ACTGCTCGAGCATCTTCACGATAGTGTCGGCCGCCTCGCTCAGCGGAGACTCCGTCTTTTCATCTGAGATTCGCGAAGCAAGAATGCACTTGCCCTCTTCGAGGTCTCGCGGGCCGAGCTCAACGCGAATACACGCGCCCTTCATCTCCCAATCATTGAACTTGAAGCCGGGGGACATCTTCTCCCGATCATCGACGCGGACGCGGACCTTCTCGCCATCCCAACCGATCTCTTCCAGCTCTGACTGAAGCTTGTCTGCCGCCTCGATCACCGGAACCAGCTTCTCGCCTCGGCCGATCGGAACGATGACGACCTGAACCGGTGCCAAGCGCGGCGGTGCAACCAGGCCCTTGTCATCGCTGTGCGCCATGATCAGCGTGCCGATCAGGCGCGTCGAAACGCCCCAGCTTGTCGCCCAGACATGCTCGAGCTTGCCCTCCTTGCTCTGATAGGTGACGTCGAACGCTTTCGCAAAATTCTGGCCTAGATGGTGTGATGTACCCGCCTGGATTGCTCGCTTGTCCTGAGTAAACGCCTCGATCGTATAGGTGTGGTCGGCGCCGGCAAACTTTTCGCTTTCGCTCTTAATGCCGTCGATAACCGGAACGCGCATCCACTCTTCGGCAAACCGCTTATACACCTTGAGGATCGTCAGAGTCTCCTCTTCAGCTTCGTCATAGGTGGCATGAGCCGTGTGCCCTTCCTGCCAGAGGAACTCAGCAGTCCTCAAGAAAAGGCGCGGCCTCATCTCCCAGCGACAGACGTTGGCCCACTGGTTGATCTTCACCGGCAGATCGCGATGGCTCTGGATCCAGTTCTTGTAGCTGTGCCAGATGATCGTCTCAGAGGTCGGCCGAATCACCAGCTCTTCCTCCAGCTTTGCTTCCGGGTCAACGATCACGCCGCTGCCGTCTTCAGCATTCTTCAGCCGGTGGTGGGTGACTACTGCGCACTCTTTGGCAAAGCCGTCAACATGCTCGGCCTCTTTGCTCAAGAATGACTTGGGAATAAACAGCGGGAAGTAGGCATTCTGATGTCCAGTCTCTTTGAACATCGTGTCGAGTGCCGACTGCATCTTCTCCCAGATGGCGTAGCCGTGTGGCTTGATCACCATACATCCGCGGACGACGGAGTGGTCAGCCAAACCTGCTTTGTGAACCAGATCTGTGTACCACTGGCTGTAGTTGTCAGACCTCTTGGTGATGCCGAGCTCGCTACTCATTGTCCCGTGATTGTGGCACGGCAGCGAAGAGCCACCAGGCAGGCTGGCTCAGTTCTGAATCTTGACCGGCATTGACCGGGTCGCCACAACCTTCGAGTTCTTGAGCAGCTTCAGCGTCATGTTTGTCCGTCCGTTTGGAAAATCCTCAGTTGGGACTTTGATTGTCCAGTCAGCCAGACCGTTCGATGTGCCCACTTTTTTGCCGTCCAGCAGGATTGCAATCGAATAGGGTCCTCGGTGCACTTTCGCCCACGCCGAGACTGAGACTGTTCCGCTGAGCGTCTGCCCAGAGACCAGGGGCATCGGAACGAGCTTTGCTCGAACGGCGGCCGGAGACATGATCTCAGGAAGGCTTTCTAGGAAGTACGGGTGATCAATCGCATCGCGATAAGCTGCCAAAGCCACCTTGTCCTGCGTCACCGCGTAGTTGTTGTTCTTTCGGTGGCTCAGAGGGAGATTGTTGCCGTTGAAATAGTTGATCGCCTTGACCCGAGGGTATCGGCGCGGAAGGGCTCGATAGAGTGCCCGAATGCTGCCGGATGCAAAATCTGAGACGCTCTTCCCTTCTAGTGCTGAAAAGTGCGCCGCTCCATACTCACCGATCATGATCGGCTTCTTCTTGGAATACCGGTCATAGATCCAGTCGAGCTTGTCAGTCGGCGGAATCTGGAAGGCCGGCTCGCTCTTTCGCTGGTTGTGATAAGTGACGCTGTAGAAGTTGACGCCAACCCAATCGACGGCCTCATCACCCGGATAGTACGACTTGATCGGGCGGGTGGGGGTGGTGTAAGGGCACCAGACCATGGCGACATTCGGCGCCTTCTTGTGCATGATCTTTGCGACGAGCTGAAACTTCTCGGTGTACTCCTTCGGGTCGCCGTGATACTTGACCCAAGGGCCATTCATCTCCGAGGCAAATCTCAGAAAGACCGGGCCGCCGACCGCCGCCAGATTCTCCGCGAGGTTGTTCAGGTACTCGTCATCACGAACGTATTCCAGGCCGTTGTTCGGCTCCAGCGCGACGTGAACAATCTTTCCTCTACGGCTGAGTGCCACCACCCAATCGAGCGGAAGCTTGTGCCCGTATCCCAGATAGAAGAAGTACGAAGCGTGACGCCGCTTGGCCATCTGCTCGAACGGTTCCGGCAGACGCCGCACCTTGCCCTGTTCGTCTCGATAGGTTTTGTCGTTCTCATTGTCGAGGTCGAGAAATGCGCCGATCAGACAGCCGTATCCAGGTTCATGTTTTGCGCCGGTTGAATTCTTGCTTGATTCCCAAGAGGTCGGAGGTCTGTCCACAAACAATGAGAGCTCCAAGGCGGCGGCAGTTTCGGCCAGCCCAGAAGCTGTGATCGTAGCGGCAAGGAGAGACGCAAACATTAAGGCTCCGAATTTACCTTTCCACAGGGCGGCCTGTTCTTCACATTTTCAAAACAATTCAAACTGCCCAAGCGGATAACATGGAGATGCGATGTCGCCCAACGACAAAGAACTTGAGCATTTTGAATCCGATCCAGTCATCCGATCAGGCGAAGGTGCGGGTGATGCGTTTGCCAAGATCGTGGCCCGAAGACTCAGCCGCAGAGACCTGCTGAAGACCGGTCTGGCCGCGGCCGCCGGGGCAGTTGTTCTAAAACCGAGCCTCCAAGCAACGGCGATGACCGAGACTCAAGGTCTCAACTTCACGCCGCTGACGCCACAGACAGGCGACCAGGTTCAAGTTCCAGAGGGCTACAGCCATCAGGTGCTCTTGAAATGGGGCGATCCCATTCGAGGTGGTGCCCCCGAATTTGATGCTCATCACCAGACCTCCGAAGCTCAAGATATCCAGTTCGGCTACAACTGCGACTTTGTGGGATTCCTCCCCCTGCCGGTCGGCAGCAAAAATTCGCGGCATGGCCTGCTCTGTGTCAACCACGAGTACATCAATCCTGAGCTGATGTTCTCGAACTACGACCGCAATACACCTTCAGCCGAGCAGGTCGATATCATGATGAGCGCTGTTGGATTCAGCGTCACCGCCGGCGATTTACTGCTCATACGCCATTTCTGATCTCTGGCCCAGCAGCCGGCACGGAGAGGATGAAGACCACCGAGGACCCCGATGGGCGGCTCTGCAGAGGCACATTTGCCAACTGTTCTGCCGGCACCACTCCCTGGGGGACGGTTCTCAGCGGCGAAGAAAACTTCCAGTCGATGTTCGGCTACTCAGAGCTCGAGGGTGACGGCAAACATGAGAAGAGCAATCGCCGATACGGCCTCGACGGCAACGCCTCAGGCTACCGGTGGGAGAACCACAAAGAGAGGTTCGACTGCCGGAAAAACCCGAATGGCCCGAACCACTTTGGCTGGGTGATCGAAATCGACCCTTACGATGAAGATTGGGTTCCAAGAAAGCGAACGGCGCTTGGGCGAATCCGCCACGAGGCTGCCACCACTTTTGTCAGCAAGAACGACCTGGTCGTCATGTATTCAGGCGATGATGCGCGGTTCGAATATGTCTACAAGTTTGTTGCGGCCAACCGCTTTGACCGTGAAGACCGAAAGGCGAACAGAGATCTGATGGACGAGGGTGTTC
>JALGXY010000161.1 GCA_029824495.1 Fimbriimonadia bacterium | reverse complement strand
TGTCCTTCCTGCGTTACGAAGGTGTAGTCATCAACCATCTGGGGTTCAACTTCAGATCGCACTTTGATCAACTCGAGGGAGAGTTCATAGAACTGCTTTTCCAGGGCTTCTAGCTTTTCATTCATTCTGTGGCTCCAATCCGGTGCTGCCGCTGTATGTATACTTGTTTGTCATGAATGGGATCACCCTTGCGGCTGCACTTTTGCCGGTTTTGACCGGGAGTCCCGCTCCAGCCCAGACAGAAAAGAAGACCAAGATGCTGTGGCTCGTTTTTCTAGAAACAGGCAAGCCGGCCCCAAAAGATCCGGCCGTCACTGCAAAGCTGATGGAGGGACATCTTGGCAATTTCAAGAAGGAGTGGAAGGATGGTCGGCTCCTTCTTGCTGGACCGATGAAGGACCCGAAGGGTGTGAAGCGAGGAATTGTTGTCTTGAACGCGATGCCGCGCAAAGAGGTTGATGAGGTCTTTAAAGCCGACCCGTATATTCAGGGTGGCTACCTGAAGGTCAATGCGATTCAGTGGGATGCGGACAAGAGCCGGGTGAGCCCCAAAGTCGATCCGGATGAGATGGCGGAGTTTACGATCCTCCTGCTGAAGAGGCCTGAGCTGCAGCCTGCACACACGATCGAAGCACTGCAGAAGGCGTTCGCCGATCACCGTGAAAACATGGCAGCGATCAAGTACCGGGGGCTATCAGGCATCAGCGGCAGATTGAGAGGCCACGATGAATTTACGGGATTCATGGTGTTTCACGGCAACGACCATGAAGCGGTTCACCGTTGGATGAGTATTGACGGAGCGGTATCAGGTGGATTCCTCGAATACGATGTCTACAAGCTGTGGATGTCTAAGGGCGTCTTGAAGACCGGGCCTACAAAGAATTGAAAGATCTTCTGCGGCGACACTGGGTGCCGCTGCTTGCCCTCAGTGTCACTGTGATCTTCTGGGGCTTCAACTTCGCCATGATCAAGATGGCGATCGATGGTCTCAATGAGGCAGTTCCTGGCCACGGCGGCGAGCCTGTCGTTGCAGCGCTCGTTCGATGGGTGCTCATGATGCCGCTGCTCTACGGCGTCTGCCGCCTGATGAAGCTCGATATGTCCCTGAATCGCGAGGAGTGGCTGCCGTTGTTGATTGCAGGTTTTGTCGCCTCGGGAGCCTATATGGTTCTTTTTGTGATCGGCATGCAGACAGCCCCAGCATCCTCCGGGGCGGTCGCCTTGGCAACGGCGCCGATCTTTATGGCGATTTTCTCGATTCTTACCAAGCACGATCGGTTTCGGTGGTCGCTGCTAATAGGCAGTGTCGTTGCCTTTGCAGGGGTGGCTTGGGTGATCACTGGACGAACCATTGGGCAGGCGGACGGCGATGCCAAAGGAACACTGATTGTGCTGGCGTCTGCGATCGTTTGGGCCTACTCGGTGATTCTGATGAAGCCGATACTTGCTCGGCACCATCCATTGAAGGTGATGACCCTCTCTTTGCCGGGGGCTGGCTTGGCCTTGATTCCGTTTGGTCTGATGCCCACGCTTCAGACTGACTGGGCTGCTGTCACTCCACAAGGCTGGATCGGTCTGACCTATCTGATCATCTTCGCGGGTGCCATCGCATTCACCTGCTACTACATCGGCCTGTCGCATCTCGGTCCTGCAAGAACGGGCATGATCCAGTATCTAATTCCGCCGACAGCCTATGTTGGGGCTTGGCTGATTCGTGGTGAAGAGCTGCGTCTTCCGCAGATCGCTGGCCTTGCAGTAGTTATTCTTGGTGTCTTTATCGGTGTCAAGCGCTGGGGACCTGCGCCCTTGAGCAAGAGTGTCACGGAATAGGAGAAAATCAGAAGCATGCGAGTCGGTGTTATCGGTGCAGGCGGAATGGGCCGCGTCCACACTTCCAAGTACCCCCATGTTCCTGGAGTTGAGCTCTATGTACAGGACCGAAACATCGAACATTCGGAAAATTTGGCCAATCAGTTTGGCGGTCAGATGGTCGAGACAGTTGAAGAGCTGCTGGAGACCGTCGATATTATCGACGTCTGCCTGCCGACTCATATGCACGCAGAAATCTCTATGCGCTGTATGAAAGCGGGGAAGCATGTCATTTGTGAGAAACCGCTTGCGGGAAGTCTTGAAGAATGTGATCAGATGATCGCTTGTGCATCCGAATGTGGAGTTAAGCTGATGCCAGCGCAGGTTGTTCGGTGGTTTCCCGAGCACAAAGCAGCCCACGAAGCGATCGCGGCCGGGCAGATTGGCAAGCCCGCCTCAATCCGGATGAGGCGCGGTGGGAATGCACCGACCGGTTCTTCTGAGTGGTTCACGAACCTTGAGGTGTCCGGTGGTGTTCTGCTCGACGTTGCCGTGCACGATTTTGATTGGGCGCTCTGGACCGTCGGTCCGGTTGAATCGGTCTATGCACGGTCAATTCGATACAATGGAGCGGTCAGTGATGACTCATTTAAGGGCGACTATGCCTGCGCAACCCTGACGCACGCGAACGGCTGTATCAGTCTTGTCGAAGCCACTTGGATGGATCCACACGGTTTCCATGCTGGGCTCGAAGCTGCCGGCAGTGAGGGCTGCATGGAGTTCTTCTCTCGCGATGATGCTGGTATTGAGTTAAGGCAAGAGGCAACTCCTTTGATTCAAGAACGGCCAGGAATCGTCGCAGACGATCCATATCTGGGAGAACTTGCTGCCTTTGTCGATTCGGTGCGGAACAACACTGAACTGCCCGTAACAGCTCTTGAAGGCAAGGCCGCGGTCGCAGTGGCTCTGGCGGCGCTCGAAAGTGCAAAGACAGGCCAGGCAGTAAGAATCTAGCTGGCTTGGGCGTGAATCCTGGCTCGACCTAGGGCTAAACTCAGGCCATGCTTATGGCCACTCTCGCAGCATCCAGTGCGGTCTTTGGGGCAGTTCTGGTAGATGAACTCTTGCCGATCTACCCCGACAGCACGGCGAGTGAACTGCCGATTCTGACGCAGGTCTCTTCTGCCCGAGACACGATTGCTGGCTTTCATCTTCTCCTCGATGGCCTTGATGAGTCGCAGCCTGTCGAAGTTCAGGTCTTCCTTGATGATCAGCCTTTCGACGTCAAGCTGTACGAACTGATCGATGTGCCTGTTGAAGTCAACACAGGCCTCGTGACCCGCACCGAGAATTACGATAAGAAGAAGAACCCGCATGTCATACGCCGCGCCCCCTTCAGGATCTACGAGGCACTGAAGCCGGTTTCAGATCTAGATGCAGGCAAGGCGCAGGCAGGGTTGAGAGTCGAGTGGTCAACAGAGGGTTTTGCTCCAGGTGCCTATG
>JALGXY010000160.1 GCA_029824495.1 Fimbriimonadia bacterium | reverse complement strand
CGACCGGAATCGGCGATCAGGCGTACTTTGGTCCGGAAGCTGAATTCTTCGTCTTCAGCGAAATGCGATACGGCAACGATGTCGACCAGACTTTCTATTCGATCGACAGCCCGGAAGGCCACTGGAACAGCGGCGAAGACGGAGCTCGCGGCTACACGATCCGAAACAAGGGCGGCTATTTCCCTGCTGCTCCCAATGACCAGCTTCAGGATCTACGATCTCAGATCGTTCTGACCCTTGAGCAGGTCGGCGTGAAGTGTGAGCTTCATCACCACGAGGTCGCCACTGCTGGCCAGTGCGAAATCGATGTCCGGTTCGACGAGTTGGTCTCGATGGCCGACAAGATGATGAAGTACAAGTACATCGTCAAGAACACGGCGATGGAGCACGGCCTCACAGCGACATTCATGCCGAAGCCTCTCTTCGGAGACAACGGCAGCGGCATGCACGTCCACCAGTCGATCTGGAAGGGCGGAGACAACACATTCTTCGACGAAGCCGGCTACGGTGGACTCTCGGATGAGGCTCGCTGGTATATCGGCGGTCTGCTCCACCATGCTCCTTCCCTGCTCGCCTTCACAAACCCCTCCACCAACTCGTATCGACGACTGGTGCCGGGCTATGAAGCGCCGATCAACCTGATGTATTCGCTGCGAAACAGGTCAGCCTGTGTTCGAGTGCCGATGTACAGCCCCTCGCCGAAGGCCAAGCGCGTTGAATTCCGCGTTCCAGATCCGACTGCGAATCCGTACCTCGCCTTCTCAGCAATGCTGATGGCCGGCCTTGATGGCATCCAGAACAGGATTGAGCCGCCGACACCGATCGACAAGGATCTGTATGACCTGCCCGCCGAAGAAAAGGCTGGCATCAAGCAGACCCCGACTCACCTGCGAGACGTTCTGTTGAAGCTCGAAGAGGATCACGCCTACCTGCTGAAGGGCGACGTGTTCACCGAAGACCTGATCAAGGCGTACATCGCCTACAAGCTCGAGCACGAGTGCGATCAGATCGACCTTCGGCCTCATCCGTACGAGTTCGAACTGTACAACGACATCTAGGTTCTCTCTTGCATCTAGATTCAGGCCCTTCTTCAATCGAAGAAGGGCCTGTTTTTGTAGGTGGCATCGCCTGTTCTGGAGGCTGAGTAGACCCATAGTAATCAGGTCTGGGAAGCCCTGTGGTGCGGACGTTCTTATCTGCACTTGGGGACCCTCCACCCCCTAACCCCCTCCTCCCTTTCGCTTCGCAAAAGGGAGGAGGGGGAATGTCAAAGGCCCAAGGCCGATTACGCGATTGAGACACAATTCTCCTCCGAGCTGGCCATGCCAACCTACGTTTACGAATGCCGCGACTGCGGAGAGGGCTTTGAAATCGAACAGCGGATCTCGGAAGATCCTCTAACAGAGTGTCGATCGTGCGAGGACGGCACGATTCGCAGGATCATGCAGCCGACGGCCGTCATGTTCAAAGGCTCGGGGTTCTACGTCAACGACAAGAGCAGCACAAACCCGGCACAAGAGAGCACCGACAAGAAATCGGACTCAGAACCAGAGGCCAAGCCAGATACAAAAGAGGCGGTCCCTGCTGCTGCAGAGCCCGCCTCAGAATCAAAGTCCGACGCTTAGAGCGCGCTGACAAATAGGTCGAGTTCATCCAGAGTGGTCGGCACGACCAGCTCACCTGAAACGATCAGCTCCTTGATCTCCTCAAGGTCGGCAAGTCGGTCTTCGCCGATCAGATCTCGCGTAAACCGAAGCTCCGAGATCCCCACACCATTTGAAGCCAGATCGTAGGAGATCGAACCGGCGTTGAACTCTCCGGCCTGCACATCCTGAACGGTCAGGAAGACAGCCTCGTCAACCTTTTTGATCATCGATGTCAGAACAGAGCCTTCTTCGATATCGTCCTGGTCGCTGTCGACACCGATCGCAAAGAGACCGCGCTCTTTGGCTTCACGAATCAGGCCGAGACCTGCGCGGCCAGCAGCGTGATAGATGATGTCCGCTCCGCCATCGTAGAGCGTGCCTGCGGCAACTTTCGCCACGTCCACGTTGTCCCAAGACTCGGTGTACTTGACACCGACAGTCACATCAGACCGTGCGGTCTTTGCTCCGGCAATAAAGCCCGCCTGAAACTTCTTGATCAAGTCGATCTGTTGGCCGCCGATAAAGCCGAGTTTTCCGGTCTCCGTCATTGAGCCAGCAAGATAGCCGACCAAGAAACTGCCCTGTTCTTCGCTGAACTTGAGGGCTCGGACGTTCGGAAGGTCGACGTCGCCATCGACGATCGCAAAGTTCGTATCGGGGTAATCACCGGCAACTTTGGTCAAGGCTGTAACCATATTGATGCCGACGGCAATGACAATATCGGCTCCGGAATCGGCTGCACTGACCAGGTTTGACTCGTAATCGCGCTCACTGTCGCTGTCATAGGGTGTTGAAGCGACACCCAATTCGGTTGTTGCGCGCTGAATGCCGCGCCAAGCGCTGTCGTTGAACGATTTGTCCCCTCGTCCTCCACTATCGAAAACAATGGCAACCTGTGTTTTGCCATCATCGTTGTTGGCTGGGTCACTGCCGGGCGTGCAGGCTGACAAGACAGCCAACGGCACGAGCGCCGCCGCCGCTGCAAAGATTGATTTGACCCCTCTCGAAATCTTCATCTGAAAACTGACCGTACCAGAAAGAGGTGACGAATGGTCATCTTGAGAAAAACTCGACCGAGCCTTTTGCTCCGGGGCCCTCAACTTGTTCGGTACAATCCCGCTTTACGCTCGGGCCAGTCTGTCTCTGGCCTGCAACTGGGTGGACATCTTTGATTTCCTGCAACCTTTCCAAGCCCGAAACCACTTTCGACCAGATTCGAAAGACATATGAAGATATGGCGCCGACCGATATGGCGCTGATCGCATCTGCCGTCGTTCAAGCCGGCCGCTGCGCCGCCGTTGTTTACGACGGTGTCGAATACGAGTGCACGCCGGACAACCAGGAGCCGCTCTCAGCAGCGATTCTACGCGAAGTCCAGCAGGTTGAGCCCACCACAGAGCGAAAGGGCAAAGCCACCGAAGAAGAGGTGGTCAACCTGACCTTGCCAATCAAGGCGAGCCAACTTGCAGGAGAGTCGGTATTGGGCAAGCGCAAAGATCTCAAGACCATGCTCAGCGACATCCTTGCCGAAGGCGTTGAGTACTTCTACACCACCACAGATATCGGCTGGCACTGGAGCCTCGAGTGCGTCAACTGGGCGACACTGGGTGAGGGCAGCGTTGGACGACGAGTCAAGTTCGCCTTGAGCTTTGTCGACAACAGCGAAGCCAATGAGCTTGGACCTG
>JALGXY010000159.1 GCA_029824495.1 Fimbriimonadia bacterium | reverse complement strand
CTCCAGCGTCCAACCGGGAGGAGAAACCTTATCGGGTGCGTATCTCGTGCTCATTTTTCAGTGATAGTCCACGATCTCAAGGATCCGGACCTTCTTGACTCTAGGCCAGTCGATGCCTTCGTCCTCTTTGACCGAAGGCGGGTTGTCTGCTGGCTCAAAGACTAGGCGTTGTGGGTGAACAAGGTGAAGCGCCAGTTGTCCAGATCGATCGCCAGTCAGCTCATGACACTCTCCCGGCAACATTCTCATTTCTTCCAGGCAATCAGCCGCTTCAAGGTCGTCGAGCCGCTGCCGAATCTTCTTGTACATGTGCGGGCCGTACTTCTGCGAGAGCTTCACCGAATTATTCATCAGCTTGCTTAGCCGATTGGACTCAAACTCGATCTCCACCCAGCGAAGCCTCCCGCAAAAACTTAACCATTTCGGTAAAGATTATTGCACAAGTTCTTTTAATGATGCAGGAGGCTCAAGGCGCTGGTGTCAACCCAGGTACTTAGACCACCAGGAGACGATCTCGCCTAGCCGGTGCAGCCGCAGGTCTGGCGGGCCGCCACGAGAAAGCCCGTGTGAAGTCGAAACCGGATAACGCACATACCGTGAGTCGATCCCTTGAGCCTGGAGAGCGTGGAACACCTGGTCCGACTGCTCGACATTGCACCGCAGGTCTCCTTCGCTATGAATCACGAGCGTCGGTGTGGTCACCTGGTCGAAGTAGGCGAGCGGTGACTGGCGCCAGAGCGCTTCGATCTTGTCGAGGCCGCCCCAGGCATAGCCGCCGAAGTAGGCGTCGCGGTTCATCGGGAAGTCGCTGTTGCCGGCCATCGAAACCCAGTTCGAAACGCAGCGGTCGGTGATCGCCCCAGCAAAGTCATTGCAGTGCCCGATCACCCAGTTGGTCATGTAGCCGCCGTAGCTGCCGCCCATGACACCCATCTTGTCGCTGTCGATAAACGGCTGGTCTTTCATCCAGCCGATCACGGCCTGCATGTCCTCCCAATCCTTGACGCCCCAGTCGCCTTTGATAGCGCCACAGAAGTCCTCGCCATAGCCCTTGCTGCCGCGCGGGTTGCTGAAGACCACAACGTGGCCCTGAGCCACCAGAAGCTGGAATTCGTGGAATAGCCCCCACCCGTATTGGGTGTGCGGGCCGCCGTGGATCTCCAGAATCGCTTTGTGAGCCTTGGCAGGATCAAAATCGGCCGGCTTCATCACCCAAGCGTGAACCTTGGTGCCGTCTTTCGCGGTTACTTCAAAGTCTTCGCTCGGTGCAACGTAAATCTCTTCGAACAGCTCGTCGTTGAAGGTTGAGAGCTTTTCGACTTCACCACCTTTTGTGCTGAGGCAGGCGATTTCGTTCAGATGCTCCGCATCGCCGATTGTGCCGGCGAACCAGGAGCCACAGCCGCAGATAGAAGCCGCACTGAAGGCGTGCTTGCCGCTCGAAAGCAGCTCGACTCCGCCTTTGGCAGAATCGACTCGCCCGACCTGCACTTCGCCGCGTGTGCCGACGCTCACATAGATGTAATCGCCTTCCGGTGACCAGACCACGAAGCCGCCTCTACCTCCATCGCTCGTGTGGCCCATATTGGTGTCGCTCAGGGTCATCACATCGAGGCAGTAGTCGTCATTCTCGGTGAGGTTCGTCGCTGTGCCGCCGCCGATCGGCATCACATGGAGCTCGTTGTTCTTCGTGCCCCAGCCTTCCGGCTCTTTGTTGCCGATCCAGGCGAGCTGCGTGCCATCAGGAGAGACCTTGACCGAGCTCTTGCTGCCGCCCAGGTCACATGGGATGGCGGTCTCTTTGCCCTCGAGATCGACATGATAGAGCTGATCATTCGGCTTGTCGAGGATCGG
Organism: Fimbriimonadia bacterium; assembly: GCA_029824495.1. Lineage (GTDB taxonomy): Bacteria > Armatimonadota > Fimbriimonadia > Fimbriimonadales > Fimbriimonadaceae > JALGXY01. The sequence continues at coordinate 1,498 of JALGXY010000159.1, read as the reverse complement.
ATTTTCATTAGCAGACCGAATGACTACGATGCCGCTGGAATCGGGCAGCCAGTCGTACGAGTAGCCGCCGAGCGGGCAGCCTTCATAGAGGGGCTTGTGCTCGCCAGAGGCGACATCGAGCAGATAGAGCTTGAACCGCTGCGGTCCGAAGTAGCCGTCGCCGTCGAGTCGATACCAGAGGTTGTCGATCTCCCACGGCACATCGCTGCCGCCCATCTCTTCGCGCTCCTTATTCGCTTTATTGGTTCGGTCTGGATGGGTTTCGCGGTAGCTGACGATCATCTTTGTGCCGTCTGGAGACCAGAGAAATCCGCCGATCGAGCCCTCTTCGAAACTGGTGAGCTTCTGGGCTTCGCCGCCGCCGCTCGGGATCAGAAAGATCTGCGGCTGGGGCTTGTCCCGGCCTGAGATGAAGGCGATCTGAGAGCCATCTGGCGACCAACGGCCTGCACCGTCGCTCTCGCCGCTGGTGAATTGTGTTGGGGTCTCGCCGTTCGGGCCGATTGTCCAGAGGTTGGTGATGTACTTGTTCTTCTCGCCGACGTGCCGCTTCGAAAAGAGAATGCGGCTGCCGTCTTTGTTGAATTGTGCGTCGCCGATGAACTGAAATTTCAGCAGGTCCTCGGCGGTCATGGGGCGCTTCGACATGGCCCCAGTATGCACTCTATTCTTGGATCGCGCCAGCTATGATGTGACCCGTCGCCTGCGGTGGATTTGGGATCCCCATCAGCTTGGCAAGCGTTGGAGCGACATCGATCGCGCGGACCAGTTTTGGCGAGTCGATTTTGGCGACACCAGAACCGCCCATGACGCAGATGCCCTGCAGTTTTGGTCTGAGCGACCAGCCGCCGTGGACCCCGGCACCGAGCGGCTTTGAATAGGCTGAGGTCAGGCTGTCGTAGCTTCGAGTGCTCTCGTAGAGCCCTTTCCGGATGTCGTAATAGAGGTCGCCGCTGGCTGGACCACTTACGCCGAGCTGCTCAAGCTCATCTGCGTCATAGACTGCAGTCACGAGGTGGCCATCACTGTCCGTTGCGCTCAGCAGTGCTTCTCGCACCTGAGCTTTTACAGCCGCTTTTTCTTCAAGCGGTACTCTCCCATTGGCCCACTCCTCGGTGTTGATCACGATCGAGCCGTAGCTCCATGGCGGCGCCATCGCTTTTGTCTTGGTTAGATCGACCGAACCATCTGTGCGCAGCGTGAGCAGGCCCGCATCTTGAAGGACTCTGTTGATGTTGAAGCGTGCGCTGACCCCCTCCATCCCATGGTCGCTCACCAGAGCAAAAGCAGCGTCTGGACCGGCTGCCTCGCGCATGTCGCCCAGCCACTCATCCTGCAGAACGAACACCTGCTCGTAGTACGGCCAAATCTTGTCCGCATACTCCTTGTTGTAGAGAGGTGATTCCGGATCGAGAATCCCCATCCAGAGGTGTCCGGCAGAGTCGGAATTGAGGGAATAGACGGAAGAAAACTCTGGATCAAGTGTCATGCCGAATCG
>JALGXY010000158.1 GCA_029824495.1 Fimbriimonadia bacterium | reverse complement strand
TGCTCCGCCGGTCTATATGTTCAGCGCCACCAAGGGCCTGATCCGGCTTGACGACAACGAGAAGAAGGACGACCACCGCGGACACGGTGGTCGCTGATCCAATTTCGGCCTTCAACCCCGAAATCTGACCTCGCCATGCGTCAGAATGGTTTCCGATGACTGCGGAGATCATCTCGGTCGGGACAGAGCTTCTTCTCGGGGATATTGTCGATACGAACGCCGCCGCTTTGGGCGCAGCGTTTGCTGAACACGGCATCACACATGTACGCCGGCAGACTGTCGGCGACTGTCAAGAACGAATCACCGAGGCGATTCAGCTGTCGCTCAGCCGGGCAGACGCGGTCTTTTTGATCGGCGGACTCGGCCCGACAGATGACGATCTCACGCGAGAGAGCATCGCCGAAGCTCTGGGAGAAGAGCTGGTTCGAGATGAACAGGTCGAAGGCCATCTCCGCCAGATGATCGAAAAACGGGGCGGCACCTGGGTGAACAGCCTGCTCAAGCAGGCGAACCGACCGGCGAGCGCTCGCGTGATCGGCAACAAGCACGGCACGGCCCCTGGCATCGACTGCAGCAAGGACGGCAAGCGCATCGTCGCGATGCCTGGCCCGAAAAACGAATTTCTGCCGATGCTCTCTGGACCTGTGGCCCAGATTCTGATGGAGCTCGGCGGCGGCTGCACGATCAAATCACGGCTGATCAAGACCGCTGGTTCTGGTGAGAGCATGCTGGCCGATAAGGTCAAAGATCTTATGCTCGGGGACAACCCAACCCTGGCTCCCTATGCGAAGACCGGTGAGGTTCATTTCCGGATCACGGCGGCAGCACCCAGCCCACTCGAAGCCGATGCGCTGATCGAACCGCTTGAGAAAGAGCTGGTGGAACGGCTCGGCTCTGTGGTCTACGGCACCGGCGACGATACGCTGGCAGAATCGGTCTTGGGTCAGCTTGTTCGGCGTGGCGAAAAGCTGGGGGTTGCTGAGAGCTGCACGGGCGGCGGACTCGGCATGGAGATCACGGCGGTTCCTGGCTCCTCGGCTGCCTTCAACGGCTCGATTGTCAGCTACTCAAACGAGGTCAAAGTCGATGTGGTCGGCGTGAAGGCGCAGACGATCGACCAGCGCGGGGCTGTCTCTGAAGACTGTGCCCGCGAGATGGCGATCGGGGCGAAAGAGAAGCTCGCTGCCGACTGGGGGCTGAGCATCACCGGTGTGGCGGGACCGCACGGCGGTACAGAAGCCAAGCCTGTTGGCTTGATCTATATCGGCTGCTCTGGCCCGGAGAAGACTGTGGTCGTGGAGCGACACTTCCGCGGCACAAGAGAAGGGATCAGAGCCAAAGCGCGATCTTCAGCCTTGGCTCTGCTGCGGTCTCAGTTTGTCGACTAGCTCATCACGAGACGCTCGATAAAGAACTCAAGTGCTCGATTCCGATTGACCCCAGAGTGGCCGCGGTCGACCCCGACCTGGACCTCGAACGATTTCCCAGCCCTCTGCAGCGCAGAGATGATCTGGTAGCTGTTCGCTGGATGGGTGTTGTCGTCCGACGTTCCGTAGTAGACCATGAGCCAGCCTTCGAGATTCTTGGCGTAGGTCATCGTTGAGCCGCGATCATAAGCCTCTTTGCTTTCGGGAAGCAGGCCCATGTACCGCTCAGTGTAGATCGTGTCGTAGTTCGCCCAGGTGCTGACGCAGGAGCTGCTGATTCCGGCTTTGTAGACATCTGGGTAGCGCAGCAGTGCCATCAGAGTCGAATAGCCGCCATAGGATGTGCCCTGGACACCGATCTTGGTCTTGTCGATGTACCGGCGTTCCCAGATCGACTTGACGCCTGCAGCCTGATCATCGATCTCGACGATGCCCATGTTTTGATAGAGGGCGTTGCGGAAGGCTCGTCCTCGGCCGCCGAGGCCTCGGTTTTCCATTCCGACCACGATAAACCCGTATTCGGTTGGACTCGATGGCAGTCGATAGCGCTCGCTGAAGCTGCTGCTCATTGGACCGCCTGGGCCGCCGTAGACGTTGACGATCACCGGGTATTTCTTGGTGCGATCGAAGTCGGGCGGGAAAGAGATGTGCCCGTTCAACGTGTATTTTCCGTCGGCTGATTTGAACCTGAACCGCTCGGTTGGCTGATAGCCAACCGAAGCCATTTCCGAGACATCGCTGGTCGCCAAGACTTTGAGCTGCCTGCCGTCGTGATAACGCAGAACGTAGACCGGCGCGTTCTCAATTGTCTCTTGCCGGTCGATGAAGAATCTTCCGCCAGGGCTCAGGTTAACCGTATGGTGAAAATCTGGCCGAGTGAGCATTCGGTGGCCTGTGCCGTCGAGGTTGATCCGGTGAAGCTGGTGGAACGCCGGCGTCTTTTCGCCTGCCGCCATGTAATGAAGAACGCCGGACTTCAGGTCGACCTGAACCGTGCTTCTGACATCAAACGCGTGGCTGGTGAGCGGCGTGAATCCGCCATCGAGCAGGTCGAGAATGCCGTAGTTGATGTTGCCGGATCGCGCAGAAAGCCAGAGTGCTTTGCACTTCAAATCGGGGCGACTTTCGATCTCCGGATCATCGTCGAAGAAGATCATCGGCATCTTGTTTTCGACCCACGCATTTGGGTTGGTCTCTCGATCGAGAATGGTGACCTCGCCCGTAGCAGGATCGGCGCTGCAGAAGTCGCGAATGTTCTGCTTCCGGTTCGTGCGATAGAAGAGCAGGCGTGAGTCATCGGGTGACCACTGGATGCTGTAGACATAGTGGCCGACACCTTCGTCGAATTCGCCATCGCGAACCTGAACCTTGGTCAGCTCTTTCGTCTCCAGGTCAGCAACAAACAGATCGACCTGAGGATTAGGCTGACCCGGTTTTGGGTAGGCCTCAACGTAGAGCTTGGACTGCGGGTCGTTCTGGTTGATGGCCAGGTGGTAGTCCTTGACCATCGAGTCATCGAACCGGTAGAGCCACAGTTTTGAGCCGTCATCGGTGAGGCCCATCGCTTCGTTTTGGCCCAGTTCTTCGCCATACACCCAAGAGCCTGTGCCGAATTTAATCCGCTTGCCCGGGTCGCCATCTTTGGTCAGCTGAAACTTGTTATCGCCCTGTTCAACGTAGACATTTCCGTTCTGGTGATACGCCTTTGTCTTGCCATCAGGAGTAAAGGTCTCAGTGTACTGTCGGCCTCTGCTGGGTCGTTTACGCCCGCTGTTCGGGTGCTCGGTTGGGGGAGTGACCTCCGTCGATTTGACTGCTTCGACGGTCATCATCAGATCGGCATCGAAGGTGGCTTCTCCATCGGAATCCCAGTAGATGTACCGGTGATCGTCGATCCATGACGCACGGAAACTGGCCAAAGAAACGGCTCGGCTGAGCTCGGTGCGCTTGCCTCGGTTCTCGTAACCAGGCATCGAAGGAAGCCGCTGCTGTCCCAGGGCAGCAGCGCAGAGAAGGGAGGTGATAGTCATGCTCAAAGATCTCCGGGCAATGCTGTCCCTGAAGATTCGATATGAATCGTACGAGTGGGGAAGGCGAACTCGACTCCCAATTCTTCGGCAATTTTCATGAAGTCGCGCAGAACCTCATCACGGGTTTCCAGCTCGACCTTCCAGTCTGGGGCGATGATGAAGCAGTAGACCATGATGTCGAGGCTGCTCGGGCCGAAGTCGTTGAAGAAGATGTACCGCTTGTCGTTCCAGATATCTTCGCGCTCAAGCAGGCGATCTCGAACACGGCTGCAGAACTCGGCGACCTTCTCAGGCGGAGTGCTGTAGGTGAGCCCCATGGTGGTTTTGAGACGGCGATAGCGTCGTTGACCGTAGTTCTCAACTGGTGCCGTAATCAGCTTGCTGTTCGGCAGCACGACCACCGAGTCTTTGAAGGTGCGGATCTTGGTTGTACGGAGGCCGATGTCTTCGACCGTGCCGTCGATGCCGTCAACGTACACCCAGTCACCGATGACGAACGGCGCACCCAGCAGGACAGTGATCGAACCGAAGAAGTTCTCGACGCTGTCCTTTGCTGCGAGGGCGATGACAAGGCTGCCGACGCCGAGGCCTGCGATCAGACCGCCGAGGTTTTCTACAAACTGCGAGGCGAGCCAAAAGAGGACGCCGATGCTGATAATGACCTGCCCTAAGCTCTCAAGAACAGGGAGTACGAGCTTCTTTGTCTTTTCGGATTTGCCTGTCAGTTTGCGTTCAGTCAGCGAGATGGCGACCGACCAGATCGTCCAGAGCAGCCAGACCACGCTGAACGCCTGAACAAAGAAGAGGATGCCGAGAATCGAGGCATTGACATTGCTCGGCAGCCCGATGTGCGGCAGCCCCTGGCGGACAAGGAAGACGTTGACGATCAGGCTGGCGGCCCGGCCAAGTGCTCGCAGCTTGGCATCGGTCGAAGAGGCCTTTCTGAGCCTGAGTTTGGCTGAGACGAGCAGCCTGCTCAAGACGCGGATAATGGTTCCGGCAAGCCAAGAGGCCAGGAGAAGCAGGGCGAGAGCCAGCCACTTCCATGTCTCAATGCTGAGGAAACCCCCGGACTTCAGGTTGTCCGGCACACGTTTTTTCAGCCAGTAAGCAGGATCGAATTCAGACTGGTCGACATCTTTGAGGCCGCCCAAAACAGGAAGATGCTCTACCGAGCGCCACATCGCCGGCAGGTCTTGAATGGTCTGAGACGTGAACCGCCAGCCACCGTCCGAACCGCGCGCCAGTTCAAGTTTTCCGATCGATGAGTCTGCGTCTGTGGGGAAGCCAGCAAGAAGGTACGGGTCTCCGTCCGGATCGTTGGGAATGTCCTCCATGACCACCCACACCTTGCGGTTGAGTGTGGCAAAGAGCATCTGGGCGTAGTTCTTGCCCTCGGCATCTTGGAGCACCGCGGGGATGCTGCTCAGATCGAGCGCAGCAGCAGCTTCAGCGATGCGATTGTCGTTCATTTCGACAAGAAAGAGCTCGACAGAAGCGCGAGGTGTCTCGAGGCCCGCCGGCGCTTCTACGTCGCTCAAATCCCGTTCTTCGTCGCCGCCGTTTTTCTGCTGAAGCTCGCGTTGAGACGTCGCGATGATGCTCAAAGCCTGGAGGGTCTCACTGCTGACAACCCAGCCACGCTGGTCTAAATCTGTGAGCTGAATCTTGCCGAGCGGCGCACCAGAAGCGGCCGAATATCGATTGAGAACGACCGAGCCGTTGTCGGGCTGGGGGAGGTTGTCTAGATCAAGGTCGATGCGACCGAGAAGGAAGCTGAGATCGGCGGTGGCCTCTGTGACCACATTCTCCCGGCTTGCCTCATCGACTCCAGTCAGATCAAAGCAGGATGCCGCAGCCTCAAGGTCTCCGTCGGCAGCAGCCGTCTGGAATGTGGTGAGCAGCTCTCGCGGCGACTGGAATTGAATCGTCGTCTGTGCCCAAGTCGTTGCGGCCAGAGCCAGCAGCAGGGAGGTCGCAAGAAACGCCCGTCTCATCTGTTCTAAGGTACCTGAGCGTCGGTCTCAGGTTTCTCTTTCAAAAACAGGTGGGCCAGAATCGGAGCGATTATCAGACTGGGGAGCAGCAGGTCTGCCCGAAGAACCTCTGGATTCTCTCGACCGACTTTGATGCCGAGGATGCTCAGCCCGATAACGAGCATGATGACTCCTCCTGCTGCGGTCGCCTCATGGATCAGATTCTCGTTTTTGACAATCGGCTTCAAGGCTCGTGCTGAAAGGGTCAGGCCGCCTTGGATGATCAGAATCGCGACGACCGAATAGATCACACCGATGCCGAGCGTTGAGGCGAGCACCGTTGAGCTGATCAGGTCGAGAACAGATTTGATGACGAGCAGGTCGATCTTCTTCTCTAATCCATCCTGGATACAGCCAAGTAGCGTCATCGGTCCAACGCAGAACAGGATGGTGGCGGTCAATAGCCCTTCGCGGAATGAACCGTCGCCACCCGATGCAGACCTGGCCCAGTCAGCGACCCAGTCGAGGCCTTGATCGATCCCAAGCAGCACTCCGATGACAGCCCCAAAAACAGAGGCGACAATCAAGATGACAAAGTTCTTCGACTCAAACGCCATCTTGATGCCGATCACAAGAACTACGATGCCGACAACGGAGAGAGCTGTTGCAGCCGCCGCATCAGGAATCACGGAGCCTAAACCGAGGCCAATAGACGAACCGATCAGCACCAATAAGGCATTGAGCAGGGTTCCTCGCATCGGCAGTCGTTGGAGCACTAAGCGACCATACCCGCAGGTGCCCGGATGCAGCCAAAAACCGAAGGTAATCTGAGCCACCGCCTATGAACAGCTTTGACACCAAGAAATCCGTTGATTTGGCTGGGAACCAGCGTTCCATCTACAGCCTGAATGCCCTGAAAGCTCAGGGGCACAATCCTGATCGCCTCCCGTTCTGCCTGAAGGTTCTGCTTGAGAACCTGCTGCGGCACGAAGATGGCGTAAAGGTCGAAAAAGAGGACGTCACAGCCCTCGTAAACTGGGATTCCCAGGCGGCTCCCAGCAAGGAGATCAGCTATACACCCTCCCGCGTTCTCCTTCAGGATTTCACTGGTGTGCCGTGCGTCGTCGACCTGGCGGTCATGCGCGATGCGATGTCGGCTCTCGGCGGCGATCCAAACAAGATCAATCCGCTGCAGCCGGTGGAGCTGGTCATCGACCATTCTGTTCAGGTCGACGCTTACGGCAGCGAAGCTGCGCTCCAGTTCAATCTCGACCGCGAGTTTGAGCGAAATGGCGAGCGGTATGAGTTCTTGAAATGGGGACAGACAGCCCTCGATAATTTCAAAGTTGTTCCTCCGAACACAGGCATCTGCCACCAGGTTAACCTGGAGTATCTGGCGCGAGTCGTGTTTGATCAGGACGGGACGGCATTCCCCGACACGATGGTCGGCACAGACAGCCACACAACGATGATCAACGGCATCGGCGTTCTCGGCTGGGGTGTGGGCGGCATCGAAGCAGAGGCAGCGATGCTCGGTCAGCCAATTCCGATGCTGATCCCCCAGGTGGTCGGCTTTGAGCTCAAAGGCAAGCTCAGCGAAGGCGCAACCGCGACCGACCTGGTTCTCACGATTGTTGAGATGCTGCGAAAGCACGGTGTTGTCGGCAAGTTCGTCGAGTTCTTTGGTTCGGGAATCAGCGGCCTGCCGCTGGCCGACAGAGCCACGATTGCCAACATGGCGCCCGAATACGGCGCAACCTGCGGAATCTTCCCGGTCGACGATGAGGCGATTCGATATCTCGAGAAGAGCGGTCGCGATCCTCAGCACGTTGCTCTGGTCAAGGCCTATATGCAGGAGCAGGGCATGTACCACACGCCGGACTCGCCGGTCGCTGAATACACAGATGTCCTCTCACTCGATTTGAGCGAGGTTCAGCCGAGTGTTGCTGGTCCGAAGCGGCCGCAGGACCGTTCACTTCTTGGTTCGGCAAGAGACAGCCTCTACGCCGCTTTCCCCGATGCAAAACCCGGTCAGAACGACCCAGGAGCGACGGGCAAGGGCAAAGAAGAACTGACCCATTCGAGCGTAGTCATCGCCGCGATCACAAGCTGTACCAACACCAGCAACCCGAGTGTCATGATGGCTGCCGGTCTGGTGGCCAGACGAGCGAAAGAGCTCGGCATCAAGCCGAAGCCGTGGGTGAAGACCTCCCTGGCTCCAGGCTCTAAAGTCGTGACTCGCTATCTCGAGAAGGCTGGTGTGCTGGACGACATGGCCGCGATCGGCTACGATGTGGTCGGATACGGCTGCACCACCTGTATCGGCAACTCTGGTCCGCTGCCCGAAGAGGTATCCAAAGAGGTCAACGAGCGCGACTTGACTGTCGTTTCGGTTCTCAGCGGCAACCGCAACTTTGAAGGCCGAATCAGCTCGCAGGTGAGAGCCAACTATCTGATGTCTCCGCCGCTGGTCGTCGCTTACGCGCTTGCTGGCACGTTCGACATCGACATCACCAAGGATCCGATTACACAGACGCCGGACGGCAAAGACGTCTTCCTGAAGGATATCTGGCCGAGCCAGGCTGAGGTCGCCAAGACCGTCGAGAAGAACATCACCCGCGAGATGTTCACCGAAGAGTACGCCACAGCATTTGAAGGCGACGATCAGTGGAAGGAGATCGAAGTCACTGGCGGAGACAACTACCAGTGGACCGACGACTCGACCTACATCCGCCAGGCCCCATTCTTTGATGGTATGGAAGCCGAGGCACCTGATGAAGTCGATGAGCTCTCTGGGCTGAACGTAATCGCCAAACTGGGCGACACAGTTACGACAGACCACATCAGCCCGGCTGGACCGATCAAGGCTGACTCGCCTGCCGGCGAGTATCTGATCGCCAACGGCGTCCGCCCGCACCTGTTCAACGCCTATGGCGCTCGACGCGGCAGCCATGAGGTGATGATGCGCGGCACATTTGCCAATGTGCGGCTTCGCAACCAGATGGCCCCTGGCACAGAAGGTGGATGGACCACCTATCTGCCGACAGGCGAAGTCATGTCGATCTACGACGCGGCGATGAAGTACCAAGAAAACGGCATCGGCACGATCGTTCTGGCCGGCATCGAGTACGGCACAGGGTCGAGTCGAGACTGGGCAGCCAAGGGCACTCGGCTCCTCGGCATCAAGACGGTCCTCGCAAAGAGCTTCGAGCGAATCCACCGATCCAACCTGGTTGGCATGGGTGTTCTTCCTCTGCAGTTCGCAGAAGGCCAAGGCATCGAAGAGCTTGGGCTGACAGGTCAGGAAGAGTTTGCTGTTGTCGGACTCAAAGAGGCTGTGGCAAACGGTTTCGCTGACGGCAAGACATTGCAGGTTCGAGCAACAACCGCTGGCGGAGAGGTCACCGAGTTTAGCGCCACTGTGCGGCTCGATACACCGACAGAGGTCGAGTACTACCGACACGGCGGCGTGCTGCAGTACGTTCTGCGCAGCCTGATCTAAGAACGGTCCCAGACAAGAAAAGCCCCTCAGCCGATTTGGCTGGGGGGCTTTTTATTGTTCAAAGTGGAATGGGGCGGATAATGGGCTTTGAACCCACGACCTCCTGGACCACAACCAGGCGCTCTACCCCTGAGCTATATCCGCCGCGTGAGCCAGGATTATGAACCATACTGAAACCGACCATGGGGACTGAAGGGCTTAAGAACTTGCCAAATGCCGCAGGAGCGGACGAAGCTGGCCGCGGTGCACTTGCCGGACCGGTGGTCTGTGCCTGTGTTCTTTTGCCCGAGGAGTTCGATGTCGAAGGATTGGGAGACTCCAAGCAGCTCACCAAGAAGCAGCGTGAGACTCAGGCTGAGCGGATCAAGTCTGGTGCTTCGTGGGCAGTCATCTCAGTTGAGGCCGAAGAGATCGACCGGATCAATATTTTGGAGGCCTCAATGGTCGGCATGATCCGGGCTCTGGAGAAGCTGGATGCCTCGCCAGAACTGCTGCTGGTTGATGGCAACACGGTTCCGGCCTCACCGATCCCAGTTCAGGCCCACGTTAAAGGCGACGGCAGGTTCGCAGCTATCGCAGCTGCCTCAATTCTGGCAAAGACCGAGCGGGACAGGTTGATGCGTGAGTATGCGATCGAGTTTCCCGAGTACGGATTTGAGGGTCATGTCGGCTACTCTGCCGCAGCACATCTCGAGGCTCTGAAAGAGCACGGCCCCTGTGCGATCCACCGCAAGAGCTTTGAACCGATCAAGACGATGCTCAATCAGCCTGTCTTCGACTTTGGAATCTGACATGGCGAACCGTAGAGCAGAGGGGAAGGAGGCCGAGGATCGCGCGGCAAACCATTTGGTTGAAAAGGGCTACACGATCGTGACTCGGCGGTTCAAATCGACACGTGGCGAGATCGATATTGTAGCCCTTGATGGCGAGATCCTCGTTTTTGTCGAGGTGAAGATGCGCCGAAAAGGCGAAGCGCCCGAGTGGTCAGTCGATGAGCGGAAAGTGGCACACCTGAGAACCGCCGCCGATGAGTACCTCCACAAGACCGAGCAGTACGACCGCCTGGTTCGTTTTGATATGATCGCGATCGATGCAGACGGCCTGCGGCATCACGAGGACGCGTTCTGAGTCTCTCGCAGCTTCGCCAGCATCTGCTCAACAAGCTCCGGCCTTCTGGCCGCCAGGTTGATCTCTTCAGCTGGATCTGAAGCCAGATTGTAGAGCTGATAAGGGGGCTCGCCCTCTTTGGCTTTCGGTCTCTTGGGGTTGGTGAAGCCGCCCGAACCGAGCCCTTCAATCAGTTTGAATCGGCCCATGCGGATCGCAAACATGCCATCGCCGCTGTGGTGAATTAGATGGTCGCGTGATCCGGTGTTCGTGGGCGCTCTAAGCGAAGTGAGGAAGCTGACCGAGTCTGGCCCTTCGGTGTCGCTTGATCTATGACCGATGATTTCAGCAAACGTGGCAAAGAGGTCGTTCAACCCGACAAGAGCTTCGCTCGATTCGCCGGCAGGAATCTCGCCTGGCCACCGGGCAATAAACGGCACTCGGTGGCCGCCTTCGTGAATGTCCGCCTTCATGCCTCGCCGCCCGAGGTGGGCGTCATGGTTGAGCTCCTCAATTTCGCTCGTCAGCCAATGCGATCCGTTGTCGCTCGTGAAGATAAAGAGTGTGTTGTCGGTCTGGCCTGCCTCTTCGACGGCACGCATGATCTCACCGACTGTGTGATCGACTTGAGCAACGAAGTCTCCGTAGAAACCGGCGTCGCTGGCGCCTTGAAAGTCCTCGGTCGGCATCCAGGGTGTGTGAGGCGCGTTCAGCGGCATATAGAGGAAGAACGGGTCTCCCTTTTTCCCCGCCGCGCGAACCCAATCGGCCGATCGCCGTGTGAAGTTGGGCAGGACATCGTAGAAGTCGAATTCAGGTGTGGCTCGGCCAGCTCTCCAGAATCCACCGCCGCCTTGGCGTCTGTGCTTTGAGCCTTCGGTCCGCGAGCTGAGCGGCTCTGTCTGCTGCCCATTTTCCAGGTAGACGTAAGGTTCAAAATCGAGTGACGCTGGGATGATGTAGGAGTAATCGAATCCAGCTGTGTGTGGGCCAGCCGTGTGCTGCGCTCTGCTGTCGGGGCTGAATACGGCCTTTTTCCCTGGTTCGGCAGCGTCGAACTCACCCAGACCCAGGTGCCATTTTCCGACGCAGGCGGTCTGGTAGCCCGATTCGCGGAGCATCCCCGCTGCTGTCTGTTGGCCCTCAATGAGATCGCGCCCCTCGCCATCAAGAACCCAGGCTTTGACCCTTGTCCGCCAGCAGTAGCGACCCGTCAGCAGCCCATATCGGGTGGGTGTGCAGACCGCGCTGGGGCTGTGAGCATCGTTCATCCGCACGCCCTGCTCGGCCAGGCGGTCGAGATTCGGCGTCGGGACTTTGCAGTTGTCGTTGTAGGCGCGAATGTCGCCGACACCCATGTCATCTGCGAGGATGACCACGATGTTTGGTCTCAGTGGTGGTGTGATTTCAACGGCGGATGACATAAGTAGTGAAAACAACATTGAGAGAAGTATGGCCTCAATCGCTGCCGCGAATGGCCTTTAACTCAGCGAGAAGCGCGTCGCGGATGGATGACCTCTTGCTCCAAAGGTTTGTGGCTTCAGCAGGGTCTTCGGCGAGGTTGTAGAGCTGACCGGTCGGCTCGCCCGGCTTAGGCTTGATCGTTCCCGGCTGAGTGAACCCACCTGAACCACGGCCGAGGATCACCTTCCAATCGCCTTTTCTGAACGCGAACATGCCTCCTCCACTGTGGTGCACCTGGCTTGCTCTGGGAGACTGACCATTTGGTTGAATCCAGTGGCTGAGCTGGCTGATACTGTCCGGGCCATCATAGCTCGCCCCGACCAACTCAGCAATTGAGTCATAGATATCTTGATGGCCCATCAGACCGCTGGAGGTGGTGCCGGCAGGAACTCTGCCCGGCCAGCGAACAAAGAAGGGGACCCGGTGGCCGCCTTCGTGGATATCCGACTTTTGGCCTCGCCAAGGCCCGCTTGAGTTGTGCCCGAACTGCCGCAGAACAGATCTGGTCGCCCCTCTGCTTGAAACGCGTGAGACTGAGCCGTTGTCGCTCGTGAAGATCAGCAAAGTGTTCTTGTCTTTGCCTGCAGCCTTGAGCGCGGCTGCAATCTCGCCGACTGTGTGGTCAACCTGCGCGACGAAATCGCCGTAATCCCCCGCTTCGCTCAGTCCGATAAAGGGCGCTGCGGGAGAGATCGGCGTATGAGGTGCGGTGAGCGGGAAGTAGAGGAAGAACGGCTGTTCCGACTCAGCCTGGCGCCGTACATACTGAGATGCTTCGAGCGTGATTCGCGGCATCACCTCATCGAGCCGCCAGCCGGGCGACATTGGTCCAGCGTGTCCAAAAATCCGGTTCGGTTTTGGGACGAATCTGGTCGTCGTCATCCGGTCATTGACCATCCAAGCATAGGGTGGGAAATTGGGGACACCATCGCCAAAATAGGTGTCGAATCCGTGGCTGAGCGGACCTCCACTAATGCTGCCGCCAAAGTCGATGTTGGTCTTGGCCCGGCTCCAGGTCGGCGGCTTGTTGTCCGTGGTGGGCCAGGTCCAGCCGAGGTGCCATTTGCCGAACATCGCTGTGCGATAGCCTTTTTCTTTGAGCAGCTCAGGCAGTGTCGTTCTGTTCTCGCTGATGAGCGGTGTCTCCCAGGGCCAGATCACAGAACTCTTCAGTTTCGTGCGCCAGGCATACCTGCCGGTGAGGATGCCGTACCGAGTCGGCGTGCAGACTGAGGATGGGCTGTGTGCATCCGTGAACTTGCGGCCCTCAGAAATCAGCCGATCGATGTTCGGCGTGGGGATTTTCGACTCGCGGCTATAGGCTCCGATGTCACCCCAACCGAGGTCGTCGGCCAAGATGAGGATGATATTCGGGGCGTCTGCCGGAGCTGGGAGCACAGCCTATTATGCTCAGAATGAGGCAGCTGCGTGAACAAGCATCGGCAGGACTTCATCCGCTGATCCATGCAGCGGCATACAGTGCTCATCTATCGGGCTCGATTCTTTGTTGATTCTGACCAGAGGCAGACCTGCTTCGAGAGCAGCCTCTGAAAATCCGTAGGAGACCGCGCCGCTGACACCGACCTCGACCACAAGCTGTGCTGTCGGAAGATTCTCCTGAACTGCCTCAAATGCTGCGGCTGATGGCATCTCGCCAAACCAGACGACATCGGGTCTCATGAGCGCACCGCAGCTGCAGGTGGGAGTATCGGTCGGGGTTTCGCTCCACCTCGTCCTGTTGCCGCAGGAGACACAGCTCGCCGAGAGGATGTCTCCATGCAGGCGGTAGACCGGATCTGACCCTGCTCGCTGGTGAAGGTCATCGACATTGGACGTGATCAGGGTCAGCTTTTCCGCAAAAGTCGCCCAGGCTGCCAGCGCATGGTGCCCGTCGTTCGGTTTGGCCTTCAAGACCTGATCAATACGCTCGGCGTACCATCGCCAGACCTTATCGGGATCACGATTGAAGCCCTCTGGTGTGGCCAGCTCTTCGACTTGGGTGCCTTCATAAAGCCCGCCCTTGCCTCGAAAAGTCGGGAGCCCGCTGGGGGCAGACATGCCAGCGCCGGTAAAGACGACAATGCGGCCTTTGAGGTGGTGAACGAGATCAGCCAACGCCGAAGTGGACCTCGGCAACCTGGCTGCCGATGTGAGCCTCATAGGTAGCCCGGCCGTCGTCGATCATCTTCTTCATCGCTTGTGCGGCCTTGGCGTATTCAGCGCTCCGAATGTACTTGCGATAGGCGGCTTCAGAATTCCATCTAGCAGCAACCAGAATTCTCTTTCCATCACGACTCTGTACGACCGTTGCCCGGATAAAGCCCTTGGTCTTTTTAGCAAGATGACGGGTCTCACGGATCGCCTCCGCAAGCTCCTGCTGGTGCTCGGGTTTGACCTCCCACCAAATGACTGCCCAGATCGGATCGCTCATAATTTACTGCCTCAATATCACCCTACTCTCTCAGGCACCGGTTCGTGTTGCCGCTCGAGCCAAATCCAGACAAATTCTGGGGATAAACTCCAGGGTATGAGCTTTCAGAAGACCGCATGTCAAATGAGTCACGATTCGTTTGAGTATTTTCTGAGTCAGGTCAATGCTCTCCCAATCGAGAAGCACGACTGGAAGCCGATGGACGTGGGCCGCAGCGCCGTCAATCAGATGGCCGAGATGGTCCAGTATCCGCAGATGTGTACGGCACTGCTCCGAGATCGCAGTGCCGCGTTTTTTTCGGACGAGTGGCTTGATGAGCAGCGGGCCTGGCGGACTCAGTTTTCCAATATGGATGAGCTGCTTCCGATGGCGCGGACAGCGATGGCAGAACTCGCCGATCAGGTGATGGCCGAGCCGGATGAAACACTCGATCAGGAGCTGAACCTGACCGATGTCTGGAAATCGACACCGCGCACGATCATGGCGATGACCATGCGAAACCTCTGGTTCCACAGCGGACAGGTGGCGCTGATACAGATGATGGCTGGCGATGACACGTTTCACAAGACACCTCAGCCGAGCCACGTCAGATCACTGCCAGCCGGCGAATTCACTTCATTTCTCTGTGATCTCACCGATCGGGGCATGAACAACCTGATCAGTGCCGTCGAATCGACAAGGGAAGACAAGCTCTTCTGGAGCCCTGCAGAGGGAGCCAGATCCGTAGTCGGGCAGCTCGTCGAATGCAAGCAGGCCCCCGGCTGGTTTCAGGCTATCGCAGATGCGAAGGACATGTCGCCGTTCACGAAAGAGAAGCGTGAAGCCGACAACCGGGAGCAGACTGAACGACGTGACTGGGAGGTGCTTGTTCAAGAATTGAGAGCCTCATGTGAAAAGTACAAGGCGAGGCTGCGAACGATGGATGACGACGAACTTAACCATATGGTTGATTCATGGGTTGGTAAGGTGCCGCTTTCTGATCTGCTGGTTTTTCCGATTCGGAACATGAGCTGGCATACAGGCCAGATCTGCTATATCCAGACTCTCTACGGTGATTGGGACATGCACTAATGCGGCTGCTGCTCGTGCGCCAGGATCGCCTCGGCGATGTGCTTCTGACCACCCCGATTATTCGGCTGTTGGCGGATCGGTCTGATATTGAGCTGTCGGTGATGACCTCCGATGCCGGTCTGCAGGTTGTCAACCAACTCCACGTAAATCTGGCGAATCATGATCGCCACGACATGGCGATTCTTCTGCGGCCCTTCAGCGATGATCTTGCAAAGAGCCTCAGGCCGTGGGTGAGCAAAATTGTGGGGTGTGGCGCCTCAGATTCGAGCCTGCTCGATGTCGATTTGGGTGTCGAGGACGAGTGGCGAATCCACGAGGTGGAGCGGATGGCGGCGGTAGTCCGGCATGTGATTCCAGATCTGGGAGATCCAGGGAACATCGAGTTCTCTCCGATTGAAGGGATGGCTGAACCGTGCTTCTGCCTCGCGCCTGGCACAGGAGGCACAGCCCGGCCTTGGCCCGCCGAGAATTGGGCAAAGCTCGGCGATTTTATTCATGGCAAGACCGGCTGGAGGCCCGTCTTGACGGGAGATCGCGACGAACGCGAGTTATGTG
>JALGXY010000157.1 GCA_029824495.1 Fimbriimonadia bacterium | reverse complement strand
GGCGCCCTCAATCAGGCGGCGCATCTGGTCCTCAAATTGATGCCGTTTCTGGTTGTCCCGATAGCGCTCCGGTGCTCGCTCGACCCATGATGATCCTGCCGTGACAGACATCGCAAGAGCCGCCAGCAGGATAGCTGTCGAGAAAAGGGTGATCAACAGCTCCAGGAGCGTCAGGCCCTTATTGCGGCGCATTCTGCCCCTCCTCTTCGATCACTTCAGGCGGTGTGTAGACGAGCTGGGTCAGCGTCTCGTCCAGATCTGTGCCCTCTTTGGCAACGACCAGGCTGAGAAGCTCTAGGTTCTCAGTTCCAGTCGGCTCTGTTTCGAGCTCCCAAGAATATTCCGACAGAGTCGGGTCTTCAAACTCTCCAGAAAGTGTGAACTGCCACTCGCCGGTTGTCACCAGTTCGCGCAGCTTCGATTCGGCAATACGGTTGATCTCCTCTTTTTCGATCAGCCTGGCTTCGCCCTGGCTGGTCGCACCCAACGCGCTGAGGAGCGACGTCACAGCAAGTCCGACGATCGTGGCGGCCACAAGCACCTCAACCAAGGTCAAGCCTCTACTCCTCCTGGATACGCGTCTCAAGTTCGCCTGCCTCCCAGGATTGCTCCTCGTCTTGCGGTGCCGGGCCATCGACCAGGTCGATGTTGCCTGTCGACTCCTTGATCGTTATTGAGAAAATGCGACCAGCAGATTCAAACTCAATCGCAGCATCTGTCCCCTGCCCAGTCGAGTAAAAGTCGGCCGCCCACTCGGTCAGGCTGACCGGGTTCCCGTCAACATAAAGCTGATCAGCAGTCACTGAATCGGGGAAAGGCTGGCTCCTGAATATCTCCAATCCCTCGGTGGTCTGATTCGATTCACCGTTGAGAGGATCGTTGCTCAGCCCTTGGGGTTCTTCTGATTCGGCGGCGTCATCGATGTACTGCGCCAGAAGAGCGTCTTCAGAGACCACAACCTGAATCGCTCGACCAGAGAGAATTGCCTCCTCTCTGGCAGCTCGGAACAGTGTGAGAGCATCGAGACGGAACGATGAGACCCGTCGCGATTCGATGAACGGACCAATTCGAGGAGCCACGATGACGGCGCTCAAGGCGATGGCTATCATCACCACGAGGGTCTCGACAAGCGTGAATCCTCTGAGTCTCACGAACTACTCTCGAGCGTAGATGTCTGCGTCGTTGCCTTCGCCGCCTTCGGCGCCATCAGCACCCAGACAGTAAAGGTAGAAGGAATCGTCTCCATACGCTCCTGGCCAGTCGTAGATATATTCGCCGCCCCAAGGGTCGGTCGGAATCGACTTGGTCAGATAAGGGCCGCGCCAGCCGTCGACATCACCGATCGGTTCTCGAAGGGCCTGCAGCCCCTCTTCAACGGTCGGATAGAACCCTGTGTCGAGGCGATACTGCTCCAGCATCGAATCGAGAGTCGACAGGTCTGCCATCGCTTTCGCCACTTTTGCATCATCCGCTCTGCCGACAATTCGGGGGACGATCATCGCCGCCAGAATCGCCAGAATCAGAATGACCACCAGAAGCTCAATGAGTGTAAAAGCCTTGCGGCTGTTTCGTTTGGATGCGTTCATCGTTCTGCTCTTCACTATTTAATCAAAGACTGTGCTTGGAAGATCGGCAGCATTACGCTCAGCACCACAAACGCGACAAAGACGCCCATCGCCAAGACGATGATCGGCTCCAGCATTGCGGTGGCACGGCGCAGGCCCTGCTCCACTTCAAAATCTAGGCTGTCTGACACTCGTGTCAGCATCTTTGGCAGATCGCCGGTCTCTTCGCCGATCGCCGCCATATGGGTCAAAACTGGGGGGAAGACTCCCGTATCTCTCATCGCATCCGCAACCGGCTTTCCGTCACGAACATCCTCCTGGACTGATGAGTTTCGGTCGATAAACACCTGATTGCCGGAGGCCAGCCCTGCCAGCTCCAGCGATTCGAGAATGCCGACGCCGCCATAGACCAGCGTGCTCAACACCCGCGAATAACGCGAAACCGTTGCCAGCATCATGATCTTCCCAAAAATCGGCATCTTGAGCAGCAGCGCGTCTTTTGCGTACCGGCCGCTGTGGCTCGTGGCCCAGATGCGGAAGAGGATCACACCGCCCACGATGAGCCCGACGAGCAGAAGCCCATTCTTTGTCAGAAAGTCAGTGGTTGCGAGCAGAATCTGAGTCGGCAGAGGAAGATCACTGCCCATATCTGCAAAGACACCGCCGAGCCTCGGCACAACAAATGTCAGCAGGAAGATCACAACCAGGATCGCTGTAAACAGAAGAACCGCCGGATAGATCAGGGCTGAGATGACCTGGCTCCGTCGCGAGACCTCATTCTCCTGCAGCTCTGCGAGCCGCTCTGCCGATTGCGAAAACTGGCCGGCAGCTTCGCCCGCGGCCAGGGTCTGCGTGATCACCAGCGGGAACATCTTGGGATGCTTGGCAAGCGCATCTGAAACTGGCAGGCCGCCTTTGACATCTTCCAGCGCTGCCTCGGCAGCATCGGTCAGCGGCTGAGCTTCCGACTGCTCAGCGAGAACCTGCAGAACTCGGTCGAGCGGAAGACCTGCACCGGAAAGGTCAGCCATTCGACGAATGAACAGCGCTACATCTGCTTGGTTGGCAGAGCGCTTCTTCCTTTCGGTCGGGGCGTGAGAAGCGGCCTTGTCCGCACCACGCTTCTGCTCCTCGATTTCGACAACAAATCGGCCTTCCGAGGTGATTTTGTCGATAGCAGCTCTCTCGGTAGCCGCCTCCACCACTCCTGACCGTTTTCGGCCAGCAGGGTCCATCGCTGTATAGGCGTAGGTCGACATTCAGAGCTCCTCTTGAATCAGAAATCGTCTCGCTGACAGACCCTCAGGACATCGTCCGGAGTCGTCAATCCTTCGATCACAGCCAGGCGACCGTCGCCAAGCAGTGTTCGCATGCTCTGCTGGCCGACGGCGTGGTCTTTGATGTGGCTTGCCGGCGCCTGCTCAACGGTCATGCGCCGAACGGTCTCGTCAACAACCAACAGTTCATAGACGCCCTGTCGACCGCGATAACCTGAACCGCCGCATTTGTCGCAGCCCCTGCCGCGCATGAACTGGGCATCATCCGCCTTCAGTCCGATCGCTGTGAGGCTCGCTTCATCCGGCTGGAATGGCTCTTTGCAGTTCTCGCAGTTCTTTCGAATCAGCCGCTGCGCCAGAACGCCAACAACTGATGAGGCTGCGAGGTACGGCTCAACGCCCATGTCAAGCAGTCGGGTCAGGGCTGAGCTCGCGTCATTGGTGTGAAGTGTGCTGAAGACGAGGTGACCTGTCAGGGCCGCATGTATCGCGATCTCAGCGGTCTCATGGTCGCGGATTTCACCGACCATGATCACGTCAGGGTCTTGGCGGACAATGCTCCTGAGCCCGTTTGCGAATGTCAGGCCGATGCCTGCTCGAACCGGAATCTGCCCAACGCCAGGAAGCTGATACTCCACCGGGTCTTCAATGGTCAAGATGTTTCGCTCACCAGAGTAAACCTCCTGCAAGGCGGCGTAGAGCGTCGTCGATTTACCGCTGCCAGTGGGGCCGGTGACCAGAATCATGCCGTAGGGCACGCTGATCAGCTTTCGCCAGATCTTGAGTGTGTCCTCGCGCATGCCGAGCTGCGGAAGACTGATCATGGACGTCCCCTTGTCGAGGATTCTCATGACGGCTCGCTCGCCATGTACGGTCGGCACGATGCTGACGCGGACATCAATGTTTCGACCGGCGATCGTCAGTTTGATGCGGCCGTCTTGAGGAAGTCTGCGCTCGGCGATGTTCATTCCGCCGAGAATTTTGATGCGCGAAACCAGGGCTGCGTGCATCCGCTTAGCTGGCTGGAGAGCATCGTTGAGGATGCCGTCAACTCGGTAGCGAACCTTGACCTCTTTCTCGTAAGGCTCTAAGTGGATATCACTGACACCGTCTCGAACAGCCTGAGCAAACATCAGGTTGACCATCTGGACGACTGCAGCCTCGCCAGCCATTTTCTGAAGGTCAGCGAGATCGGAAGTGTCATCAACCTCGAATCCTGCCTCCTGCTCCTGGTCGAGCTCGGAGAGCATGTCCGACAGGAATCGCTCTTCGATCTTGTCTTTGACCAAGGCCGGGTCAGCCATCATCGGCTTGACGGGAGTCTGAATCAGAATGCCGAGATCGTCGATGGCAGCAAGCGCGCCGATCTCTCCGATCGCCACGTGAAGTTCACCATCGGCCTCCCAGAGCGGGAGAACCTGGTGCTTCAACGCAAATTCAGCAGGCACATCAGCACCGGCATCGCGATCGAGCTTCGCCTCGGAGAGGTCGATAAATTCTAACCCGAGGCGATCTAGGTTTAGATCCGCTGACGGGGCCTGATCCAGAGGCATGCCGGAATTGACGCCCTTGTTCTCCATCCGTTCAATGAATACGGCTCAGCAGGGCCCAATGCACCCTTTTCCACAGGTTTCGAGGCGAGATTGAACGAATCTCACTGTTTTCGACACGAACCGGCATGATGAAGAGAAATCTGAATCTTGTTGCTGCAGCACTGTTGCTGCTCTTGACAGCAGGCTGCGCCAGCCAAGAAGGCTCCTACGAAGTGATGTCCAGAAAGGCCGAAACGAGCTCCTCTGTGCCGTCGATGGAGATGGCAGGATCTGTGGGGTCTGACAATGCAAAAACGAGCCTCGCTTCCGCGGATTACAACCCGATCAACCTCAGCCGGAGCATTATCCGAACAGGCAGTCAGACAATCTACGTCGATGACATCGACATTGCCGACAACGAGATTAGCCGCATTTTGAATCAGGCTCGCGGCTACAGCGAATCTGACAACATCAGCAGCCCCAAAGCGCGAGTCGCTTCAAATACCTACACGATCCGCGTTCCAGTCGACCAGTTCGACTCAGTTCTTGACCAGTTTGCAGAACTCGGCTGGCAGGAAAATCGCTCCACCAGCAGCGACGATGTGACCGACCAGCTCTTCGATATTGAAGCGAGACTCAAGGCAGCTCGACTGCAGGAGAACGCTTTCGTGAAGATCATGGATCGCGCTCAGAAAATCGAGGACGTTCTCAAAGTACAGCGGGAGCTGCTCAGCGTGCGGACAATGATTGAGCAGATGGAGGCGCAGCAGCTCGGCCTCAATCGCAGGGTCGCCATGTCCACAATCCACCTGAGCGTTCACGAAAACGAGACAGGTGCAGCCGTTCCGACAAATCCGAATTGGGTTCAGGGCAGTGTTGCCGCTGGCTCGACTTCACTTCAGAGCTTTGGGCGCGGCCTCGGCTCCACTCTGATTTACCTGGGAGTCACCTCACCTATCTGGATCGTTCCCGCCGGTCTGATCTGGTTCGCCGTCTGGCGCTCTAAGCGAACAAAATCACGCCGCACGCCACCTGTCACTTCTGCCTGAAGTTTAGGGTCGGTAGTGCCGACCATTAGGATATGTCCAATGGGACTGGCAAGAGAGCCCTTATCACGGGTGTGACAGGGCAGGACGGAGCCTATCTCTCCGAACTGCTTCTAGAGAAAGGATATGAGGTCCACGGCATTAAGCGGCGGACCTCACTATTCAACACCAACCGCATCGATCATCTTTTTGATGACGCGAGTCAGCCGTTTCATCTGCACTACGGTGATCTGACTGATACGACCTCGTTGATGCGGGTTCTGCAGCAGGTGAAGCCGCACGAGATCTACAACCTTGGGGCGCAGTCTCATGTCAGGGTCAGTTTCGACTCGCCGGAGTACACGGCTCAGGCCGATGCCGTCGGCACCCTCAGGCTGCTCGAAGCGATTCGTACGCTCGACATGCTGGGCGACGTCAGGTTTTATCAGGCATCAACAAGCGAGATGTTCGGCCTTGTTCAGGAGGTGCCTCAGAAGGAGACAACTCCGTTCTATCCGCGAAGCCCTTACGGCGCAGCCAAACTCTACGCCCATTGGATTACGGTGAACTACCGCGAGGCATACGACCTGTTCGCCTGCAGCGGGATCCTCTTCAACCACGAATCTCCTCTTCGCGGCGAAACTTTTGTGACGCGCAAGATCACCCGCGCTGCAGCGAAGATCAAGCTCGGCATGCAGGATCAGCTCTTCTTGGGCAACTTCAATGCCCAGCGAGACTGGGGACACGCCCAGGATTTTGTGGAGGCGATGCACCTGATGCTCCAGCAGGACGAGCCGGACGACTTTGTGATCTCGACAGGTGTGATGCACACGGTGCGCGAGTTCTGTGAGCGATCCTTCGCTCTGCTTGATATGCCGCTGGTATGGGAAGGCGAAGGTGCAGACGAGGTCGGCCTTGACGCCAAGACCGGACGCGTCGTAGTCGGTGTCAACCCTCGCTATTATCGGCCTGCCGAAGTTGATCAGCTTCTCGGCGATTCAACGAAAGCTCGAGAGAAGCTCGGCTGGGAGCCGAAGATCAAGTTCGACCAATTGGTTGAAGAGATGGTCGAAGCGGACTACAATCATGCGCTGAAGGCTGTGACTCTCAAGCGCGAAGGATTTGATCTCTATGCCCCTGCCGAAGAAGCAAGCTAAGGTCTTTCTGGCTGGCCATCGCGGCCTGGTTGGATCAGCCATTCTGCGACGGCTGCAGGGCGGCGGCTATGAGGACATCCTGGTGCGAACCAGGCAGGAGCTCGATCTGACCAATCAAGAGGCGGTTCGAGCTTTCTTCGCCGAAGAGCAGCCAGATATCGTCATCGATGCGGCAGCCAAGGTCGGCGGCATCGAGGCAAACCGTACCGAACCAGCAGATTTCATCGGCCTCAATCTAGGCATCCAGCAGAACCTGATCTGGGGCGCGCATGAAGCTGGCGTCGACCAGCTTCTGTTTCTCGGCAGCTCGTGCATCTACCCACGTATCACCGAGCAGCCAATCAAGGAGAGCTCACTGCTCACCGGCCCGCTTGAGCCGACAAATGCCCCTTACGCTATCGCTAAGATCGCAGGGCTGTCGCTGTGCGAATCGATCCAACGCCAATACGGGCGTCGCTATTTCACCGTGATGCCTCCCAATGTTTATGGCCCGGGAGACAACTTCGACCCCGTCACATCTCACGTGCTCGGCGCAATGATCAGACGATTTCACGAAGCAAAACCTAACCATTTGGTTGAATGCTGGGGCACCGGTACACCTAAGCGAGAATTCATGCACTCCGACGATCTAGCCGACGCCTGTGTCTGGCTGTTGGAGAACGACTACGACGGCAGCATGATCAACGTCGGCACTGGCATCGGCACTCAGATAAAAGACCTTGCCGAGGTGATTCAGGGAACGACAGGCCACATGGGTGAAATCACGTGGGATACATCAAAACCAGACGGATTCCCCGAGAAGACGATGGACGTTGGGCAGCTCCATTCACTCGGATGGAGACACAAGATCGATCTCGAACGGGGTGTCGAAATGGCTTACGATTGGTTTCTCAAACACATCGTGAAAGCCGCATAATGGGAGCATGAGCAGCTTCCCTGCGTGGTTTGAACATCATAGCGAAGACTCGGAATCGAGTCAGACTTTCTACGGCAAGCTTCTGCACGCCAAGACCGATCCGACCGACATGGGCGATCACAAGGACTACACCGCTACGGTCGGTGACGACGGCTCATTCGGCATTATCCAGAGCTTCAAAGGCCTGGAAGGCTATCGAGGCTGGCTGCCCTTTTTTGCTGTGGAGCACCTTGCATCAGAAAAGGATAGGGGCCTCGCCCTGGGAGCTGAGCTGGTCGCGGAAGATCCGGGCGGAGAGCATTACGGGCCCTGGTGCATTTTCAAGGACCCGCAAGGCCTGCTGTTCGCGCTCTATCAGGATCTCTAAAGACGTCCTTTTTGAACCCAATCTTCCCAGTCGGGGTACTTGTTGGTCGACCGGTCGTTGACCATCAACTGATAAAGCTTCTCGACAATCTCCGGGTGTTCTTTTGCCACGTCGGTCGTCTCGGCTAGATCCTTGGCAAGATTGTAAAGCTGAACTGGAGCATCAGGGTTCCTCTTTACGTTGCGCCTGACGGCCTTCCAGTCACCCCAACGCACAGCCTGCTGCCCGCCGTACTCGGGATACTCCCAGAGCAGGTGGCGATCAGTTGAAATTGGATCGCCGGTCAGCTCTGGCATGAGCGAGATTCCGTCGGTCTTGGGAGCGTTCGCGGAGGCTGCCTCAGCCGCTGTTGCCATCAGATCCCATGCGGCCGATGGAAGCTCTGATTTTGAACCTGCTTCAATCCTGCCTGGCCACCGAGCAATCATTGGAACGCGGATTCCGCCTTCGCAGACCGAGCCTTTGCGGCCCTTCAACGGTCCAACTGAATCAAAGAACTCAGTATCGACACCACCAACATCGTGAGTCGCCCCGTTGTCGCTTGTAAAGAGCACCAGCGTGTTCTCTTTCAGGCCATGCTCTTCCAGAGTCGAAAGCAGCTCACCGACCTGCTTGTCCAAGGTCGAGATCATCGCTGCGTATGCTGCCCGCGGCCAGCGGTGAGGCGTATAGCCGCGCTGTCCCAAGTAGGGGGTTTCGGGCCACCGACCCTTGTACTTGTTCAGCATCTCTTCCGGAGCCTGGAGTGCTACATGCGGCAAGGCTGTGGCGACGTAAAGGAAGAACGGCTGATCCTGGTTCTTGCGAATGAACTCCTTGGCGCGCGTCGTCTCAACAGTCTCGACGTAGACCGGGCCAACGTAATCCTTGTGGTACTCCTCATGTGTGGGCACCTCGTTCAGTCGCGCCCGTATCGGCAGCCAACCGTTGCCTAGATCGATTTTTTCGCGATTCCGCCAGACGTGCGGCGGATAGAACGTGTGCATCATCGTCTGGCAGTTCACACCGAACCACCAGTCGAATCCACGATCATTGGGCGCACTTCCGGTGTGAGGACCACCCAGCCCCCATTTGCCGACAATGCCGGTCGCATATCCCGCCTCTTTCAGCATCGAGGCCATCGTTACAGTGCCATCTTCGAGCGGAACCTGTCCTTCGGGGACGGCAGGGCTGTAGCCGGGCTTCAACTTTTTGTTGCCCCGAATCTGAGAGTGGCCGGAGTGCCGACCCGTCATCAACACCGACCTCGAAGGTGCGCAGACGGGCGCGCCTGAATAGAAGTCGGTAAACATCATGCCCTCTTTGGCCAGGCGGTCGAGATTTGGAGTCTCGATCTTGGTCTGGCCGTAGGCGCCGATCTCACCATAGCCGAGGTCGTCGGCCATGATCAGAACAATATTGGGCGGCTGAGGGGCGGCCGCGAGGATCAGTGCCGGGATCATTTTCCTGCCTGCACCCACTTCTCCCAGCTCTCGAAAAGGGCTGGTGAACGATCGGAATACATGATCGCCCGCAGCTCTTTCACGAGATCAGGGTGCTCTGCAGCCACGTCGTTCGACTCGGTCGGATCCTCATCGATGTTAAAAAGCAACACCGGTGATTTCGGGTTCTTCTTCACGTCGCGTCGAATCGCCTTCCACGGTCCTTTTCGAACCATCTGCTGACCGCCGTATCCTGGGAACTCCCACAAGAGATGTCGGTCAGGATTGAACGACTTGCCCTTCAAAGCCTCCAGGATCGAAACGCCGTCTGTTTCTGGTGATTTCACGCCTGCAGCCTCAGCAAAGGTCGGCATCATATCCCAGAACGCCGACGGGAGATTCGACATCGAGTTTGCCGGGATTTTGCCCGGCCACTTGGCGACGAACGGCACGCGAAGACCGCCTTCCCAGACCGAGCCTTTGCGGCCTCTCAATCCGCCGGACGAGTTGAAGAATTCAGTTTCGACGCCGCCGACATCGTGAGTTGGGCCGTTGTCGCTGGTGAAGATGATCAACGTATCATCTTCCAGCCCCAGCTCTTCAAGCGTATCCATGAGCTGGCCGATATTGTCGTCCATTCGGGTGATCATTGCCGCGTACGCCGCCCGCGGATACGGGTGAGGCAGATAGCCTCGGTTGCCCAGATAGGGCGTCTCCTTCCATTTGCCGAGATACGGCTTCAGCGAATCGAGCGGCACCTGCAGCGAGACGTGAGGCACTGGGAATGCGGCGTAGAGGAAGAACGGGTTGTTCTTGTTCTTGCGGATGAACTGCACCGCCTGGTCGGCCATCACATCCTGCGAAAAGACCTTGCCGTTGTACTTGTCAAAGCTGGCTGGATCGTTCGGGTCGCCGTCATGCTTCTGGTGAGGAAGGACATAGGTATTCCTCAAGCTGAGCTTCTCGCGATTCCTCCACAGGTGGGTCGGGTAGTAACCGTGAGCCTGTCGCTGGCAGAGGTAGCCGAGGAAGAAATCGAAGCCTTGACTGTTCGGCTCGCCGGTGGTTGTGTCGCCGCCTAGGCCCCACTTTCCGACGCATCCGGTTTCATAGCCTGCATCCTGCAGCATCGTGCCGACCGTCGTGGTTCCAGCAGCCAGCGGCCACTGCCCTTCCAACGCATGTTCACCTTGAACGTAGCCGCCACGCTCCCAGTTGTCGCGCACCTGCGAGTGGCCAAGATGCCGGCCTGTCAGAAACGTAGCGCGTGCTGGCGCGCAGACGGGTGCACCCGAATAGTGCTGTGTAAACCGGATCCCTTCGCGGGCGATCCGGTCGATGTTTGGAGTCTGGATCTTGGTCTGACCATAACAGCCGACTTCACCATAACCAAGGTCATCGGCCATGATATAGATGATGTTGGGCTGCTTGGCTGCAGCGATCGAACAGGCGGCAAGGGCGGCGAGAGAGAGGATCGGTTTCATTTTCTTTGGTTGATGGGTTGCAGTTTGGTTGAGAGGGAAAGCGCGGTCGGTTGTAGAGATTGGATTCACTCGATCTCCTCAACTTCCAGCATGCCTGTCAGGCTTCTCGCCTTGACTCGGCCTGGTCTGGTAGAGGTTCTCAAATTGATCGACTCTCCTGGGAACAGAGTGACAAAGTTGTCGAGGAAATCCGCGGTTCGATCTTCATCCCAGAAGTAGAGGTCGATCGCAGCCGCGTCGCGGCACGTGACTTCAACGCCAAGGTCGTTCGGTCGGACCTCGATCGCTGCGTCACCGAAGGTCGTCTCTTTCGGCTCATCGACCATCTGCACTGTCCGTTTACACTGAGCAAATGATCCGGTCAAGACCAGCGAGCCCTCGGGCAGATCGCTCCGATTGATCGTCTTGATGTGTTTGCGACCCAGCGATCCAAGTTCGATGTGGTCTGACTCCCAGGCTTCAAGAATCTTGCCTGACTCAGCACATCTCGCTTCAAACTTGTAGGTGCCGTCAACGCTGTCAGGTCCGTCGTACGCTGCATACAGCTCAAAGCTGTCATCGCGCTTGAGGATCGTGGCGATCGTGTGGGCGTAGGCTCGTTTCAGTTCAAATGCAGCCGCTTTGTAGGTGCCCGAGCAGTCGACGAGCGACCAGCTCTGCACCGGCCAGCAGTCGTTCAGCTGCCAGATCAGAGAGCCGCGGCAGAATTCGTGAGACCGGTAGTGTTCAATTGCAGACCGCATCGCATCTCGCTGGTTGAGCTGGCTGTAGTAGAACAGATCCTCCAGGCATTCGATCTGCGGATAGTGCGTCTCGATGTAGCCGATATAGACGTCGTACGGCTTGCCGGTCTTGTTGTGCCATTTCACGGCTGGCGAATCAAACTCCCAATCATCTGGCCCGAGAGTGTCTCGCCAGACCTTCATCGATGGGCTGCTGCAGAATCCGTACTCGCTGCTGAACCGCGCCCTTGAGTCCTGGTAGTGAATCCAGTCGCCGCGGCCATGCCAGACATCCCAATAGTGCTGATCGCCGAAATCATTGCCGTTGGCCTCGCCCTCTTTGCCTGTCGGGCTGGTCGGAATGTAAGGAATCTGCGGGCAGATGGCACGGGAGGCATTCGAGAGCAGACCATCAACCATATCTCGGGTGCCGTCCGCATCATAAATGTCCTTGCCGAACAGCTTCTCACCCCAATAGCGGCCCGGCTGTTTCTCCTTCGGGCCCCACGGAGAATCGAACATCGTCTGGTTCTCATTGTTGCCGCAGAGGATTGCGAGGCAGGCTCGGCTGTTGAACCGATTGAGATGAGGGAACACCTCGAAGTCTGCTGATTCAAGAGCCCGCTGGTCATCCGGGACAAATGCACAGCCGAAGGCGAAGTCCTGCCAGACCAGAATTCCCATCTCGTCGCAGGCGTCGTAGAAGTCCTCGGATTCATAGAGGCCGCCGCCCCAGACTCGGATCATGTTGAACCCGAGATCCTTGGCGATGCGGATCTTCTCGAAGACCTGCTCTCGGGTGATGGTCACCGGGAAGCTGTGATCAGGAATCCAGTTTGCACCCATGCACCAGATCTTTCGGCCGTTCACTTCAAACTCGAACGATTCGCCATGCTTGTCGGCTTCGCGCAGCAGCTTGACGGATTTCAGGCCGAATGCCATCGACTTCTTGGAGAGCAGCTCGTCGCCGCTCTTCAGCTCGACATCGGCCGTGTAGATCGGCTGGGCTCCCCAGCCGTTGGGGTACCAAAGATCGGGGTTCTCGAGTTCAAAATCAGGATCAGTTCCCTCGTAGACCACCTCGCCCTTGTGGTTCTTGATTGTGATTGAAGAGGTGAAATCCTCATCTTCATCCATCATGCCGTCACTGTAGTCGCCGCCTAGGAATCCTCCGATCGTCAGCTTGGCGTGATCATTGTCGACCTCCATGATCCGCACAAACGGGTCGATCAGGTCTGTGTCGGATGCGAGGCGAAGCCGTCCCGGCTTGTGGATTCCGCACCCAGCCAGTTTCGGGCCCCAGTCCCAGCCGAACATATATTGCGGCTTGCGCACAAACGACCGCTCATAGAAGTTCTCCATCTTCCCTTTCAGCCGGTACTCGTCCTCGAACTGCTCCATGCGGCCACGGCCGATGACGCGGGCCGATTCGAACCTAATTTCGAGGGTGTTTGTGCCTTTCTTGGGCACGACTCTATGGCTGAACTGGGCGTGATAGTTGTCGTGATCGCCGATCAGTTCGCCGTTGAGCCAGATGGTGCAGATCGTGTCGAGTTCATCGAATTCGAGCATCGTGAGTTCGCTGGGGAACAGCTCATCCTCATCCTCTTCCCGCTCCCACTCGAAGGTTGTCCTGTAGGTCCAGTCGCACTCATCGACCCACTGGACTCCGGCCTCGTTCAGCCGCTGAAACGGATCGGGAATGACGCCGCTGCGCATCAGATCGAGGTGGACACAGCCGGGCACGATTGCCGGCAGCCAGGGGAACGACGCATCGCCCTCTTTGGTGAATTCCCAGTCCTGGTTCAGCTCGATGATTCGCATAGTGCCAAGCCGGATTCTACCGGTTCAAAACGAAGTCAGGGCACCTCGCTTTGAGGTGCCCTGAACAGACGGTATATGAAGTCAGCCTTACTGGCAGGCTTCGCACTCGCCGCCGTTGATCATCGCATCGAGTCGACAGGCTGCGGCAGCTTCTGGCTGAGCGGCCATCGGAACACCCTCTTTCTTCTGCGCGACCGTGGCCTTCTCGATATTCGAGGCGCCGAGTGAGCGGAGATAGTAGGTGGTCTTAAGGCCGGATCGCCAAGCGTGCCGGTACATGTGCGACAGGGTCTTGATGTCCGGATCGCCGATGAACAGGTTGACCGACTGTGACTGGTCGATCCACTTCTGCCTTCGGGCAGCAGCGTCGATGAGCCACTTGTATTCGATCTGGAACGCTGATCGGTAGCGGGCCTTGATCTCTGCCGGAATCTCGTCGATATGATCGAGATCGCCGTCGAAGTACTTGATCTGATCGATGACGTCCTCTTTCCAGAGATCGACCTCTTTCAGATCCTTCACCATGTACGGGTTGAGCACCACAAAGTCGCCGCTGAGGTTGCTCTTGACATACATATTTTTGTACATCGGCTCGATGCAGGGGCTGGTGCCCATGATGTTTGCGATGGTCGCCGTCGGTGCGATGGCGAGGACGTTTGAGTTCCTCATGCCGTGCTTGGCGATCTTGTCTCGCAGCGGCTGCCAGTCGAGCTTTCCGCCCCGTGGCACGGTCACCTCTTCGCCTCGCTCTCGCTCGAGAGTCTCAAGCGTGTCCTGAGGCATCAAGCCGCGATCCCACTTCGACCCTTTGTAGGTCTCATAGGTGCCGCGCTCTGCGGCCAGATCGCTGCTCGCTTCATAGGCGTAGTAGGCGATCGCCTCTTGGAACTCGTCGTTGAACTCAACCGCTTCCTGACTTGAGAAGTCCTGGCCTCGCTTGAACAGCGAGTAGTGCAGGCCCATCACGCCAAGGCCGATCGGGCGATGCCGCATGTTTGAGGTCTTCGCCGGTTCGGTCGGATAGAAGTTGATGTCGATGACATTGTCGAGAGCTCGAACGGCGACCTTGATTGTCTCCTTCAGCTTGTCGTGGTCGATCTCGCCGTTCGGCAGGAGATGGTTCTCCAGAACAACCGATCCAAGGTTGCAGACTGCGGTCTCATCATCGCTCGTGTTGAGCGTGATCTCGGTGCAGAGGTTGCTGCTGTGGATGACACCGACATGGTCCTGCGGGCTGCGCAGGTTGCACGGATCCTTGAAGGTGATCCAGGGATGACCGGTTTCGAAGAGCATCTTGAGCATCGCCTTCCACAGGTCGATCGCCTCGATCTTCTGACCGAAGATTTCGCCTCGCTCAGCCATCTGCTCGTACTCGACGTACTTCTCTTCGAACGCCTTGCCGTAGAGATCGTGCAGGTCTGGCACCTCGCAGCTTCGGAACAGAGTCCAGGAGCCGCGGGCTTCCATGCGCTTCATGAACAGATCCGGAACCCAGTTCGCGGTGTTCATGTCGTGCGTTCGCCGGCGGTCGTCGCCGGTGTTCTTTCGCAGTTCGAGGAAGTCAAAGATGTCGTTGTGCCAGCTTTCAAGATAGGCACAGCCGCTTCCGGCTCGCTTGCCGCCCTGGTTGACCGCAACGAGCTGGTCGTTGTGCATCTTCAGGAACGGAATGACACCCTGACTCTCGCCGTTTGTGCCCTGGATATAGCCGCCGGTACCCCGAACAGAGGTCCAGGAGCCGCCGAGGCCGCCCGCCCATTTGCTGAGAAATGCGTTCTCAGCGATGCCGCGCAGCATGATCGACTCGATGCTGTCGTCCACCTTGTAGAGGTAGCAGGAGCTGAGCTGGCTCCGCAGGGTTCCTGCGTTGAAGAGTGTCGGAGTCGAGCTGCAGAACCGTCGGCTCTTATACATCGAGTAGAGCTCGATGATCCTCGCCTCTCGGTCGCCGGGCTCCTCGCGGAAGAGACCCATCGAGACCCTCATCCAGAAGAGCTGCGGCGTTTCGAGCCGCTGGGTGCCGCTGCCTGTCTTGTCGGAGATCAGATAGCGGTCATACAGGGTCTGAATACCGAGGAAATCGAAATCGAGATCCGAAGTCGGGTCGAGCGATTCGGCCAGACGCGCCATATCGAAGCTCGCCATGTCTTCAGCCAGTCGGCCGATTTTGATGCCGTGTTTGATATAGGGAGCGAGAGCCTGCTGATGAGCCTCTTTCAGCTTCGCGATGCCGTCTGCAATCTTCCAATCGAGCACCTCTTCGTAGATGTAGGTCAGCAGGATTTCCTTCTCGTTGAGCGACTTGGCATTCAGCAGAATTGTCCTCTGGAGATCGCCTACGGCGATTTCACTGTGCACAGATCGCAGAAGCTCGGTCATGAGCTTGGCGGGGCTCTCTTCAATCCCCAGGCCGATCATTGCAAAGTCGATGCGCGCTCGAAGATCTTCGCCATCCCAGAACTGACTGACGCCGTCCTGGTCTTTGACCATGATCATCGAGAACTGTTCGCTGCCGCTCTGGTCCTCAGACTCACGCTGAGCTCGGAGCATCATCCGGTGAGCTCGATACGTGATGTACGCTTCCGCCACCTTGAAGTGGCCACCGAGCATCAGCTCTTCCTGAACCAGATCCTGGACACGTTCGATCGAGACGTAAGCCTGCCCAAGCTCTTTTGCTCTCTGCGTCACCCTTTCGGTCACGCCGACTGCGGAATCGGAGGACTGCTTCTGTGAGATAAAGGCTTTTCTGATGGCAACTTCAATCTTGCCGGCGTTCCACGGCACAACTCGGCCGTTTCGACGAATCAGCTTGATTTCGACGACCGGATTGGTCTGACTTGTGCCTTGTGACCCGCGCATGAGAACCAGGGCTCTGGCAGCTTCGAACTCGCCAGCAGAGATCAGTTCAGCTTCAACAATAACGCTCAATTCGTAGTCGTTGAGCACAAGTCC
>JALGXY010000156.1 GCA_029824495.1 Fimbriimonadia bacterium | reverse complement strand
GAACATGCCGGCGTCGTCTGCCCCCCGAAGGCAGAGGCAATTTGGCGGATCAACTTCTCGAGAGTGGAGTGGGATACAACAATTGAGGACGGGAAGTACGTCAAAGTCCCCGGTCGCCCCGAGCACAATTGGGTCTGGTCTCCTCAAGGCGTGATCGACATGCATCGCCCTGAGATGTGGGGCTATGTGAAGTTCATGAAGCCCGGCCAGAAAGCTGCACGATTTTCAGACCCCGTTCATAAGGAGAGGCACCAGCTTATGGCGATTTACTGGGCCCAGCGTTCGAGCATCAGCAAGGATAAGAAGTGGCTGACTGCTGAGGAGCTTGGCGACCTGGCAAAGGGAGTTGATGTCGTTCTTTCCAAGACCGGCTGGACGGCAACGATCGAAACGCCCGAATATGTGGTCTCCATTCGTCGAGACTCAAAACTGACCGTCAAGAGACGTTGATGACAGGAATTTCAATCTGCCGTTCCGAAAGGAATCGGCAGCCGTCATCTGTTACGACCACGATCTCCTCCAGCCCAAGATAGCCTCGACCTTCGACCATCACACCCAGCTCGAGTGTGTAGACCTCATCCTCCTCAATCGGCAGGACGGGGGTGCTGCCATAACGGGGCCACTCGGGACCGATGATGGCGCCTCCATCGTGGGCGAGCCGACCAACTTGATGTCCTAGAGCGTGCATATACTCCGGATAGCCGTATGACTTGACGACCTCTCTGGCAGCCTGGTCGATATCGCATCCCCTCACATCGGGCTTCAGCAGCTCTGCGGCTTTTGTGATGGCGGCATTAACCGCCTCAGCGGCAGACTTCACATCATCCGGCAACGGTTCGCCTTCTGAGATGTACCAGCAGCGCTGGATATCTGAACTGTAGTCATCCTTGATGACACCAAGATCGACATGAAACACATGGCCCGGTGTGACCTGGATATCAGCCGATGGTACGCCATGACCAACCATTGAATCAGGGCCGCTGTTTACGATCGGATTCCCCTCTTTAGCCCAGCCATAGCCGAGACCCTTCGAATCGATCGATTGGTGAATCGCCTCTTGGATCGCCTTTTCGGTAGGCCGACCAGGAAGCATCGCTTCGATTTCTGCAAACAGAAGATCACCTTCAGCGATTGCGGCACTGATTCTCGCCTGTTCCTCGGCCGACTTCCTCGATCGGAGTCGTCGGGCGATGTCTTCTGCAGAAACGATGAACCCTGAGAAATCTGTGCCCATAAGGGCCTGTTCGAGGGCCAGATACATCCCGTGAGTGATTCCATCCGCCTTTGAATCGCTCAAAGAGTAGTTCACGCCAACTTGAGTTCTCCCGTGAACGTGATCGGCCAGAGCCTGGCGAAGTGTGGGGGCGAAATCTTCGACATAGGGGATCACAAAATCCCAATCCCCGCTGGCTGTCAGTGGGTCAGCATCATAGTTGCCGACAACCGCGACTGACGCCGCAGGCGTGATGATGAGCGCACTCTGCCAAGTGAGGCCACCGTCAAGAAGCAGAGGCAGCGAGGGATCGGATCCACCGCAAGTTTCGCGTACGAAAATGAGCCAACAACCCAGATGTGAGTCGTTCACCAGTTGTTTGGCCTGCTCTAGTTTGCTGCGTGTAAGGCTGCCCATAAAGAGAGCCTACTGGATTCCACGTTAAATCCGGGCGCCAGCAAAGCTCATCCCGAAGGATGCGCGTCGTTTTGTCAGCCTCAAGAAGACGAACCAGATGAACCGAACCAGGCGGATGACTGCCTCAGAGGCTGCCACCAGGCCAGCAATTTTTGTCACCAGAGCAATCAGGGCTCGCAGAAACGTCATGTAGTTCTATACGTGGAACCGATTGAAAGGATTCAACGTGGATAGACTAAAGTCATGAGCGTCGCAGCAAAAACATTGACTGATCAGCTCGATATCGAGTTTACGGAAATGCCGGGAGTCAGGCTGATCCGATGGATCGACTCCGATCGGCTTATCGTCGGAACTGTTGGCGGACACCTCCAAATGAGGAGCGGGGAAGAGAGGCTCGATTGGGCTGTCGAAGCAGAAGGCGAGCGAGATAAGCCTCTAGGCAGTGTTCGCGATGCGGCTGTGAGTTTTAATGGTGAGCAGGCTGCAGCCATCGTTGGACCTAAGCTGTATGGCTTGAGCCTCGAGAATGAAGAGCCGATCTGGGAGCATCGGCCAAAGGAATTTTTCGGCTTTATGGTCATGCCGCCGCGCACGGTTACAATGGTCGACGCAAAGATTCTGAAAGCGGCCTTCTTCGTCACAACAGAATCGGGCCAGATTGAGACCCGATCGGTTGATGGGCATCTGCTCAAGCGTCGACGCGAGACACATGCGCCACGATTTGCAGACTGGTGTGCCGATCGCAGCAAGGTTGTCGGTGCCGATTTTAGAAAGGTCAGTCTCTGGGACCCTGAGACTCTGCGTGCCGAACCGGTCGTGAAGTTCAGCGAGCATATCTTTGGAATGTCCCCCATTCACACCAAAGATCAAGTGATGCTGCGCGTGGAGAACAGAATTGTGATTCACTCACTTTCTGACGGCGAACTGGTGAGCGAGATTGCGGTGCAGCCGGGCCTCCCTGTCCTTAAATCATCTTTTGATGGAAGCCTGATCGCCTACTGCGAAGGGCGTGGTGCCGTGGTCTGCTCCACGGGAGCGCATGAAGTGGTCAACCTTGAGTTTGAGGATCGAAGGATCCTGACCCTCGAGTTTCACCCCAGGGAGCCGATCCTCGCGATTGGCCTAGATGACGGCAGCATTGAGTTCTGGCAGCCTTAAACGAATTCGGCGATCTCGTCGATCGTCTTTCGCTCCAGATCAGGGACCTCGCAGCTCGCAGAGGGATAGCCGACTGGCAGAATCAGGAATGGCTTCTCATTCTTTGGTCTGCCACAGATCTCCCGCAGGAAGGTCATCGGTGCCGGTGTGTGGGTTAGGCAGGCGAGGCCAGCCCGGTGAAGCGCCTGTATCAGAAAGCCAACGGCGATGCCCACAGATTCGGTCATATAGTAGTTCTTGATCCGAGTCCCATCTGCTGCAATCCCATAGTCCTCTCGAAAAACCACGATCAGCCAAGGAGCATCCGTGAGGTGGCTCTTGACAAAGTCGGTGCCGAGCGGCTCAAGGGCATCGAGCCACTCCTGAGGGGCTCTGTTGGCATAGAAATCTCTCTCTTCTGCTTCGGCTGCCTCGCGAATCTTCTGCTTCAACTCCGGGCTGGAGATGGCGACGAATCGCCATGGTTGACGATGCGCTCCACTTGGAGCCGTGCCGGCGATCAAAAGTGCCTTCTGGATCAAGTCTTCGGGCACAGAATCGGTGCTGAAGCTGCGAATCGAGCGTCTTGACCGCGCGGTCTTGAGATCTTC
>JALGXY010000155.1 GCA_029824495.1 Fimbriimonadia bacterium | reverse complement strand
GCTCGTAAGAGCCTGCAGGATCTCCGAAATCCCAGTTGAGATCAATGATCTGGCTGATCGTCATGCTTTTGGGAGCAGGCGCACCCTGCGGAGGTTCATCAGTGCCCCGTCGATCTTCTTCGCCCTGACAGTCAGGGTCTTCTTTCCAGATCGTTCAACTAGGATCGTGCCGGGGAAGACTTTTTTGAACTCCCGCCAGTCGCCTGTCGATCGAGCTGTAAACGCGACCGACTGATCGCCCACAGAGAACTCGACCAGGCCGCCATTGCCTGGAGCGACTGCGATTTTAGCTTCAATCACAAACTCACCCGGAGCCTTTACGTCGAACTCCCAGCTCACATAGTCTTGCGTGCCGGTCCAGAACCCGAACCAATCATGTTCCGGCTTGACCGATCCTCCGTGCGCCGTGCCCCTGATCGCGGGAAGATCGACTTCGCCATCAGCAGCCTGAACGAGTCCCGGCTCCTCGATGTTCAAATCACCCTTGTAGCTGATCGAAACCACAGTTACGTAGTCGTTCGGCGCTTCTTCGGGGAGTTCGAAGACGAGCGTGTCGCTGCCTTGATCCCAAGACAATGGTCGGCCGCCCGCCGACATCAGGTTGACGCGGGAGATGCGGCTCTTGATGCCTTTCACCTCAACCCTGCCGCCCTGATAGTCGTGCATGTGCAGGTAAAGCTTGCCTGGTCGCTTCGTCCACTTAAAGGGGCTGAATTCGAACGGTGTGGCAGTGGTGCCGTATATCGCTGCACCGTGAACGTCGATCCAGTCGCCCATTGTCTTTAGGCGAGCAACGCTCGGGGCGGGGATCAGACCCTCGGCTGTCGGCCCCACATTCAGCAGGAAGTTGCCGCCCTTGCTGGCGATATCGGAGAGGTTCTCGATCAACGTGTCTGCCGACTTCCAGTTGTGGTCGTTCTTCTTGAATCCCCAGGTGTCGTTCATCGTCATGCAGCTCTCCCAGTCGACGCCTGCAGGGAAGCCCTTGGCTGGAATCTCCTGTTCCGGAGTTCCGTAATCGCCTCGATAGTCGCCATCACGGTTCATGCCTGCCATCCCCTGGCGTCCCTTGTCGACACGATTGTTCACCAAGGTGCTCGGGTTTAGATCGAGGCAGAAGTCGTACATGTCGATGCCCATCTCGTGCGTCCACGCCTGATCCCACTCACCATCGAACCAGACCATCGCAACATCGCCGTAGTCGCCGCCCAGCAGTTCGCGGAGCTGAGCTTTCATGAACTCCACGTAGCGCGGCATATTGGTTGGCCCCTGTTCTGGCCTGGGATCCCAGGGTGGCCTGGTGCCGAAATCGTTGTGTCGCCAATCGAGTATCGAATGGTAAAAGCCGAGCTTGATGCCGTGCTCTCGGCACGCATCTGCCAGCGGCTTCAAGAGGTCTTTCCTGTACTTTGTGGTGGCGACGTCATAGTCGCTGACCGGGGAATCCCACAAGGCGAAGCCGTCGTGATGTTTGCTGGTGATCACGATGTACTTCATGCCGGCGTCTTTGGCGATTCTCACCCACTCGTCGGCATCATATTTGTAAGGGTTGAAATCCTGCCGCAGCTTCTCGTAATCGTCGTACTTGATCTGCCCTCGGTTCATGATCCATTCGCCGATGCCG
This sequence comes from Fimbriimonadia bacterium, assembly GCA_029824495.1. Classification (GTDB taxonomy): domain Bacteria; phylum Armatimonadota; class Fimbriimonadia; order Fimbriimonadales; family Fimbriimonadaceae; genus JALGXY01. The sequence continues at coordinate 1,759 of JALGXY010000155.1, read as the reverse complement.
CCGACCGGCTTTCCATTCCACTCTCCGGCCGGGACAGCATAGAGGCCCCAGTGAATGAACATCCCGAACCGGGCCTCGCGCCACCAGGCGATGCGCTCGTCTTTGGGTAGATGTTTGGCTTGGATGGTCGGAGTCGAGGCCATCGCAGCGGCTGCACAGAGGACGCTGAACATGGATTCGATTATGCCCAAACGGAAGCTGGCCAAGCCATGCAGCTTGACCAGCAATATCGATTGACTGCCTGAATCTACTCTTTGACTCTTTCAAAGTCAAAAGCGGTGGCTTCCTGCCACTGTCCATCAGCCAGCTTCAAACTCAGCTTGAAGGTGATTTTGTCATCGGACTTCTTCGAGAATTGAATGCGGGTAAACGAAGTGCCTCCAGACGACTTCCAGGGCCCGCTTTCTAGGTGGAGGACGCCCTCTATGAGCGTGCCAAGCTCCTTTCTTGGTTCAGGTGAAAAGTTGGTGTAGGCGGATGCCACGTACTTCTGCGACTCAGCGTCGTAGCCTATCATTAGAAGCTCGGAGAAGCTGATGCCGCCGGTGTATTCATGGCGGGTCTTTGCCTTCAGAAACTGTCCTTCCCAAGAGACAGACATCTCTGCGTCGAGCTTCAATGCTTGGCCTGAGACAACGAAATCTGCTGCCTTGACTTTCCACTTGCCCACCATCCAATCGAGCTTTTTCAAAGCCGGCGACGGAGACAGATCCGCGGGGTCCTGGGCGAAAGCAGTAGAACCAATGCAGGTGCAGAGAAGAATGAGGAAGAACTTTCGCATGGTCGCCTGACAATACCGTATGGCCCGGACCCTCTCGCAAAACAAAAACAGGCCAGGCGTGCTGGCCTGACCTGCTTAAGAACTAGAGTCGTTTCGCTTAGCCTTTGACTCGCTCGAAAGTCGACTCGTTGACCAGGCTCCAGTCATCGCCCATCTTGAATTCAAGCTTAAACTTGATCTTGTCGTCGCCGTCTTTCGTGAGCGTCGCGCGAGAGACCGACTCGTCTCCCATGATCACCCAGGGGCGGCTGACCATGACCAAAGTATCGCCTTTCAGGTCTCCATCCTCGATACGAGGTTCGGGGCTCATGTTGGTAAATGCGTGGGATCTGTACTTATTCTTAGCGAAGTCATAACCCAGCATAAGAGTCTCGGTCATTTTGAGTACACCGTAGTCGTTGACCGACTCAGTCTTTATAAACTGACCATCATAGGAGACCTTCATTGTGCTGGCCACTTCCATCTCCATGCCTTGGAAGTAGAACATAGATGGCTTAGACTTCCAATTGCCTATCATCCAATCGAGCTTCTTGACTTCAGCAGGAGGAGCCATCTCAGGTGGATCCTGAGCGAAGACTGAACCTGTGATCGTCAAGGCCATCAGCAGTACGAAAAATTTCTTCATTGAATTGCCTCACACGCACAATCTGTACGTGTTCGTGAAGTATAGCTCTACATCCCTAGAAATGTGCCTCCGCCCAGCGTGATTTAAAGGCCGCAGGTAACCTGACGATTCGATGAAGATCCGACTCGGCCACTCACCCGATTCCGACGACGCTTTCATGTTCTGGGGCCTCTCCTCGGGCGCTGTTCAGACCGACTACGATTTTGAGCATATTCTTCGCGACATCCAGACGCTCAACACCTGGGCGATGGATGGCAAGCTGGAGTCGAGCGCAGTCAGCGTTCACGCGTTCGCCTACATCGCAGACAAGTACGCACTGCTGAAGCACGGCGGCTCATTCGGGGAAGATTACG
>JALGXY010000154.1 GCA_029824495.1 Fimbriimonadia bacterium | reverse complement strand
CGATCATGCTGGGTGCTGAGGCGCGCGATTCTGATATCTCGGCTCACGCCAGCGGCGATGCAGCCCGAGGCGTTCTTTCGCTGCTCGGCAAGCTGGTGGCGCTTCCCTATGCACTGCCTGGGGAGCTGATCAGCGGGACCGGATCATCCACAGGAACGGCAGACACAGCACTGATGGCCGCGCTGGGAGCCGGCACGCAGATCTATGTCACATCGATCCAAGCCGCCAATTCCAGTGCGACCGATACTCTGGTGCATATCAAGGATGGTTCGACCACACTGATGACGTTGGCTGTCCCTGCCAATGGCGGCGCTGAAGCCGAACTGCCATCGCCTCTGCGCCTGACGGCCAACACGGCGCTGAACTTCGCCTCGACCACGGCAGTGACGACACTCTACGTTTCTTATCATGGCTATCAGGCTGCCGAATAGTGCTTAGTGCGGGTGGTCGTGGTAGTGCTCAGCCAGAGGGTCGTTGCCGAAGTCGTTTGACGGGTCTCTGTAGACCGCATGAATATGATTGGCTCCATTCTGAGTGTTGTCATATTCGATCACAACGTTGGGGCCTTGGATGCGATAGTAGTGTCCTTGGCCCTGCTCTGTGCCGCCGATCCACACAAATCTGAGTCCTCCTCGGTTCTTGGCTCGCCTGGCAGATTCGGCCTTGTTCAAATCCTTGTCGAAGAGATCGATGAGGCTGGCGATCAGCTTTTGGGCTGGCTCGCTCATTTCGCTGACGAGCAGGCCCTCGGCTTCGAGCTTTGGAACCGGCTTGCCGGCTGTCAGAATGTCGGCTGGCGCGCGGCCGCTGACGATGGCTTCACTTTTTTGAGCGTCGGTCAGACTTTCAAGAACCAAGTGCCCGGTCAGGTTCAAGAAAAAGAGCGGTCCGCCTGGTTTCGAGGGGTTTGTGCCGTAGAACTGGGGACTGCTGCTCACCATCTCGCCGCCCTTGAACGTGAAGTTAAGCGACAGGTGGTGGCCTTCGTAGCGATAGCCCCACTTATCCGAGCCTGGCTGACCAAAAACCGTGTGCCAGTAGCGCTGAGTATCTCGCCAAGAGTTGTTCTCCAGGCTGCGAAGCACTGCCTCAAGATCCCTGATGTCGTTCGCCCTCTTGACTCCGGTCGATGAGAGAACTTTCTTGAGCAGAGCCGCCCCGGCCTTCTCCTCTCTGTCACTCATGTCGCGAGCATCTGCCCCAGCCCGGTCGCCTGGCACGAAGCGCCAGTTCAGCCGGTCTTTGCTCTCAAACGACTGAACAACACGATCTCGGTTTTCTGTCGTCAGCGTATCGAGAAACACCTGTACATCGTTGTCAAATTCCATGGATTGAACCAGCAAGGCGGCGAGCACCATGAGCTTATTATCCTGGTTTTGAGCCTAAGTGCGTGAATGCGAGCACCTATTCATGCCAGTCCGGTGCGTCAAAGCACTCAGCTTGGATCGGCCACAAACAGATCCCAGCGGCTCGCCTGAGCCTCTGTGATCACATCCAACTCGCGCAGCATCTGCTCAGCAAGAAACGGCACAAGTTTGGCCTTGCCGATGTTGTGGTCGGTCATCACCGCCATCACGAAGGTTCGGCCATCCGGTGCCTCGATGCAGGCCAGGTCGTGGCGAGTCTCGTAGGCGAGGCCAGCCTTCGACCAGTACCGGCATCCCTTTGGCACAATCTTCCCGATGAACGCAGCCGTCTGGCTGTCGGCCTTCTCGCCATTTGATGGAAGTCCCCGCTCGAAATAGCTGAGCATCCACTCGGTGCGCTCCTTCGAGGCGATCAGTCCGAGCTTGATCTCGCAGAAGATCTTGGTGCACGCCTGTGCCGAAGCCATATTGCGCAGCTCCATATCCGAACCGTAGCCAATACGCTCCCGCCCGTAAGGGCCCTCGTTCCAGGTTTTCTGGCAGGCGTTGATGCCGGTGTAGCCGCGAGATGCCAGCCACCGGTTGACAGCCTGCCGCTTCGACATCCATTCGGCCATCTCGGCTTCAGGGAGCTCAGCTCCGCCGGTCGTATCCGTGATCAGATCGAGAACAAGCCCGGTCGCATCATTCGAAGAATCGACGATCATATCACGGAATCCGCGGTCATGCTCTTTTGTCAGCTCGATCTTCCCTTCGTCGAGCAGCTTTGCCCCATAGGCGATGTAAAACGTCTTTACAACGCTCGCCGGATAGACCATCCAGTCCTGGCGAAATCCGCCCATGACATAGGTGCCAGAGTCAGGATCGAGCTGTGCCAGGGCGATGCCGACATCTTCGGTCTTGATGCCGAACTCTGAAACGGCAGATTCGACAGCCCTTTCACAGACTGCAGAAAGATCAGGTGGGGTCATGAGAATTGCGGCTGCAGCAAAAATCACGGTCGGCTCCAGCCATCGGCAGCCTGCTGGAGAATCCCATCGGCTACATAGACCGGAACATTCACTCGGACCGCCAGCGCAATCGCATCAGATGGGCGTGAGTCGACTTCAAACTCCTCTTCCTCATGCTTGATGTAGATCTTTGCGTAGTAGGTTGAACCCCATAGGTCATCGATCACCACTCGGTCAAATAAACCTTCAAGACGCTCGACCATCGAAACGAGCAGGTCATGAGTCATCGGGCGATCTGTCTTGTGTCCCTCAAGCGGAATCGTGATGGCCGTCGTTTCGGGTGCGCCGATCTGAATCGGAAGTTTTCGCAGCCCATCAGTTAGAAGAACAAACCTGTGGACCTCTTTGCCATCTTGAGCGATGTAGACGCCTTCGACGGTTACAAGAACCGGATCACCGTACGACTCGGGCTTGCGGCCGAATGCATCCAGGTCGTCATACGGGAAAAACGGAGGCGGATCCTCCAGATTCCCAGGCTGTTCTTGTTCTTCAGACTGGTCCTCAGGCCTCTCGTCGGACATGAGCTGATTTTACCGCTTAGCCCTTCGTGGCATTCAGATACTGTCGCACGGTCTTGCACTCGGCCAAGTTCGGGTTTTCAAACACGTCGAGAGCACTGGCCAGGGCTTCGGCTGTATCGATAGAAGTGACACAGGCAACGCCTGTCTCAATGCAGGCACGCCGTATTCTCGAGGCGTCTGAGCCGGAAGCCTGTGCTGGGTCGGGCGTATTGATCATCAGGCTGACTTCGCCCTGGAAGAGCTTGTCGAGCAGGCTCGGAGAACCCTCTTGGATTTTGTTCAGCCGCTCACAGCGGATGCCCTCTTTGGCGATCACATTGTGTGTCCCAGAGGTCGCACCGATCGTATAGCCTTTGGCTGTCAGGTTCCGGGCGATTTCGACCGCCGTCTCCTTGTCTTCGTCGCGAACACTGAGAATCACCAATCCCTTCGGCTTGAAGTCGATGCCGCCGCCGACCAGCGCTTTATAGAGAGCGCCTTTAAACG
>JALGXY010000153.1 GCA_029824495.1 Fimbriimonadia bacterium | reverse complement strand
GTTCGCCATACGAGCCAGGCAGAAGAGCCAATCTGAAAGACGGTTAAGCAGAGGCAACGCTTCAGCTTGCACCGCTCCCCTATCATACGCCAGAGCAAAAGTGCGCTCTGCCCTTCGGGCCACAGATCTAGCAAGATGTGCATCAGCGGCAGCCATAGACCCGCCAGGAAGAATGAAAGCGCGAAGTTCCGGCAAGCTGTCTGTCATATCATCGATTGAGGTCTCTAATGAGGCAATCAGATTTATCAAGGAGCCCTCGCCTTCGTGCGGTTTGGGGTCTGCAACGATAGCCCCAAGTTCAAAGAGTGCATCTTGCAGCAGACCGAGCAGATCGGAGTCAGGCTTGAATTCGGAATGGCACCTCAATTTGCCAAGCCACGAGTTGAGTTCATCAAGCTCTCCAAGGCAGGAGATGACCAGCTCAGACTTGCGGAGTCTTGCTCCCCCAATCAGTCCTGTGTCGGATCTTCACTTCCCTTCCTTGCGAACCAACTTGACGAACTTTGGCAGCAGCTTCACTTTTGAAGCCTTGGTCGGATTGAGGATTAGTCTCCAAAGCCACTCGACGTGAATCTTCTGGAAAAATCGTGGAGCTCGGCTCACTTCTCCACTCAGAACATCCAGTGTGCCGCCAACACCCATCATCAATCTGGCATTGAGCGTCTCGCTGTTGGCTGAAAGAAACTTCTCCTGCCGTGGAATCCCCATTGCAGCAAAGATAATATCTGGATTCGACTCAGCAATCTCGCTGGCGATCTTCTCATCCTCAGCGGAATCAAAGTAGCCATGACGAACGCCGACAATCCTCAAATCAGGATGCGCTTCTGTGAGGTTTTTTGCAGCCTGATCAGCAATTCCTGGTTTAGCTCCTAAAAGATAGACCGACCAGCCCAGTCTTTCTGCTGCTGAGCAGAGACGCACAGCAAGGTCGACCCCGCTGACCCTTCCTAAGGTTCGCCCTTTTCGCCTGAGACCCCAAACAACTCCTTGGCTGTCCGGAGTGCAGTGAGCGGCGTTCTGATAGATCTTTAACAACTCCTCGTCATCCTGCGCCATCACAAGGCCTGAAGAATCGACGGTGGCGACAAGATTCCCTCTCTTCTTCGATCCAAGATCTACGAGGCGCTCAACCGTCTCATCCATATTGAGAAGAGAGATTTGAACATCTAAGAGCTCTTCGGATTCGGTCAAAGGGGCCTCACCTGGGGTTTCGACATGTCAGCGCGTCGGATCATGGCGTAGAATCGTCTTGAAAGCGGTTGATCCATGGGTAAGACGGTTCGAATAAGAATTCTGCGGCAAGATGGGGCAAAGAACCCCGGCAGATGGGACGTTTTTGAAGTTCAGCATTGGGAAAAGATGAATGTGATCTCTTGCCTCATGGAGATTCAGAAGTCACCTGTGACGGTAGAAAGCAACGCCGTCGAGCCTCCCGCCTGGGAGGCGGCGTGCCTTGAAGAGGTCTGTGGGGCCTGCACGATGAACATAAATGGCCGGGTCCGCCAGGCCTGTACGGCCCTGATCGAAGAACTGTGTGAAGAGGTGGCAGGCGTCTATCAGCTGACGCTCGAGCCGATGAAGAAATTCCCTCTGGTCCGAGATCTTGTTGTCGATCGCAGCAGGATGTTCAACAGCCTGATCAAAGTAAAGGCATGGGTTCCGATTGACGGTTCATTTGATCGCGGAATGGCTCCTCCTCAAGATGACTCGATACGCAAACTGCGCTATAAGCTCTCCGAATGCATGACTTGCGGCTGTTGCCTTGAGGCGTGTCCTCAGGTGAATGACGAGTCTCGATTTGTTGGACCTCAAGCGATCGGCCAGGCTCTTCTTTTCAACCTGCATCCCGTCGGTCAATCCTTGCAGGGAGATCGGCTGGACTATCTTTCCTCTGAAGAGGGTGTCACCAATTGTGGCAATGCACAGAACTGCGTCAAGGCCTGCCCTAAGGGCGTGCCGCTGACCACCGCCATTGCACAGATTAATCGTGAGACAACAGTGCATGGCATCAAGTCTTGGTTTGGGATTTCGGGCTGACGCTGAACCGGCCCAACTCCTCACTCGTCAAGTCACTAAGGAACCGGCATCCCGGTTCTCACGTTTCGTGGGATGTACAATCCTGCTTCAGATCTTCTCGGGGACAAACATGAAGAGACTCATCACAGCCATTCTTGCTTCTGCTGCAGTAGCAGCCACTGCCATTCCGATTCAGGACAAGACGCCGCCGCAGGTGCCCGGCAAGCCGAAACCCATGGCTACGGTTTTGATCCCGAAAGGCAAAACCTACAAGCCCGGAAAGAATTTCACGGCTCAGGTCATTGTCCGCTTCCCTAAGAAGTGGCATGGCTACCAGAACCCTCCGACCAAGAAGTACCAGATTCCTGTCGTGATCGAATCCGCAGACAAGAAGACGACTACTGTCGTGAAGGTCAACTACCCGAAGGGCAAGGTCCTGACGGTTGCGGGTGAAAAGTCTGCCGTCTACGGCGGAATCGTACGGTTCCCCGTCACTTTAAAGGCACAAGACAAAGAAGGCACCCAGACCCTGAAAATCCGCGTCAAGTACCAGCTCTGTGACGATGCGAGCTGCCTGCCTCCCGATAAGCTTGAAATCAAGCAGAGCGTGACGATCAAGAAGTGAGTCTCTGTCCCCCAGATCTCCATCTGAACTAAGTCCCACCGAAACAACGCCATGAATTGGAAACTTCGTGCAGCAGCGCTGCTGTCGGCCGTTCTTGCCTCTGTCGCTGCCTGGGCTCAGGCTGCTGAGTGGAAGGCCTATCTTGATCCTGCCGATATTCGAGCCGGCGAACAGACTCAGTTGATCCTGGAGGGGGCGTTCACACCTGACTCCTACATCTATTCTCCCGCCATCGATGGTGCCTGGCTTCCCTATGAGGTCACTTTCCCAGAAGGTCAAGCCGCTGTTCAATCCGGAGATCTTGTTGAGCCGGAAGCGACCATCAAATATGACAAGGGCTTCAAGACAAACATTGCGACTCATCAGGGAGCAGTGCGGCTTGCGATCCCCATTCAATTCAGTCCTGAGGCGACGTTTGGTGAACTGGATGTCTCAATTGTCTACCAGATCTGTGACCTGAGCTCATGCAGCAATCCACTAACGGAGGACATGACCGTTCGCTACAGCATGGTTCCTGGTCCTGTTCGAGAGGAGCGGCTGGCTGCCATGAACACCGTGCCAGCTCAGCCTGACGCCCATCTGAACCAAGAGCAGTTCAACTCTCGCTATCCCGACTCGATCCCTCATTCTGACGACACAGAGACGGAGAGTGTGGGGGGCGCAGGTCCAGACCCGATCGAGATTCCAAAGGGCGAAGATGGACTCCTGAACTACATGATCTTTGCGTTCGTTGCCGGGCTGCTTGCCCTCGCGACGCCCTGTGTGTGGCCGATGATTCCGATCACGGTCAGCTACTTCAGCAAACATCAGTCGGCATCAGGCAAAACTGAGCTTAAGGGCCCTTTTGCATACAGTCTTGGGATCATCACCACCTTTACTGGCATAGGCGTGATCATGTCGATCATCTTTGGTGCCTCGGGCGTCCAACTTTTGGCAGCCAGCCCCTGGGTGAACGGTTTTCTTGCACTTCTGTTTGTTGTGCTTGCCCTTAATCTGTTTGGCGTCTACGAGATTGTGATTCCTCAGGGCCTGGTCAACAAGTTCAATAAAAAGGGCCAGTCTGGTGGGCTAGCTGGACCAATTTTTATGGGCCTCGCCTTCTCGCTTACATCTTTCACATGCACTGTCCCCTTTGCGGGAACAGTATTGGCGGCAGCAGCCGACGGGGACTACTTCTACCCAGCGATGGGCATGCTCGCCTTTTCCCTCGCTTTT
>JALGXY010000152.1 GCA_029824495.1 Fimbriimonadia bacterium | reverse complement strand
ACTGCGACGTGACCAGCCCTCCCAACAGGCCGATCGACCAGAAAGATCGCGACGACCTATAGAACCCAAATCCGACGTTGATAAGACTGAGGATGGCGAATGAGACGAGCATCCCAGCACCAGTCAGGAGGTCCTTGTAAAAGTGGGCACCAGCCAGGCTGACGTAGAGAGCGCACGAGCCGCCGCCGATCAACACTTGGCCGAAATCCTCTCTCTCTCCGAGCTTTCGAATGCCAACACCGATCAGCGCCAAGCAGCAGAGAATCTCTCCTGCGAACTGAATAGGAGGCGTGATCCAGCCGTTCGAGATCATATAGCCGACCAGTGTGATCATCGCCAGAATGACGACCACGATCCCGACTCGAGGAAGGACTCGGGCGCCAAATGTGTACTCTGCATCGACCGGACCAGTCGGCTTGACTGATTCTTCTGGGGTTGTGGTCGGCTCCGGTTCGCTGGTTGGGGCGGCCTTGGCCTTCTCGGGCTGAGGTTGTTCGGCTTCCCGCTTTCGAGACAACTGATAGACTGTCTTGACGGGTTTCGGCTCCGCTCGCTGAACCGGCGGCGGGACGGCTGAGGTGCTTGCTGTCGCTTCTAGTTCCGCGACACGCCTCTCCAACTGCTCAAGCCGTTTCTGCAGCTCCTCTCGCTCGTTGCCTTCCATCTAACCCTCATAGCTAAGACTACGGGATTGGCGGGATTGTGTCAAGGCGGCCTGATCGAGCGAAATCGTGATTCAACCGGATCAGCGTTCAGTCAGGCTGTTCTTGAATGCCTCAAGCTGCGGATCATCGGTTTCGGTCATCCTTTGAAGAAGCTTGGATTGAAGCCGCTTTAGATCGTCCTGGTTCTCAGGATTGCTGACAAGATTGTTCAGTCCATCGGGATCTACAGCGTAGTTGTAAAGCTCCACTGGAACCCGATTCAAAAAGAGCTTGACTCGTGCCGCGATGGTTGGATCGGTCTCGCCGGCCTTCTTCATAGCTGCAAACGTCAACCCGGTCTGCGACTCGTTCCGAAACTCTGTTTCTCCACCACCCCATCCGTTCCAGATGAAGCCCATCCCGCCGCTTTCGATGATCGAACGCATCGGATAAGGTCTCCTGTTGTTTGGGTAGTTCATCGAAGTGAAGACGGAGTCACGTCCCCAGCCTCCGTTGTCAGCGCGCGGCTTGTTGATGAGCAGCGGCAAGAAAGAGCTGCCGTCAGAATCCTTAAGAGGTGGCAGCCCACAAGCCTCCAAAATCGTAGCGCTGAAATCGATCGTGCTTACCATTCGATCGTCGACGCGTCGGCCAGCCTCTGTGTGCCCCGGCCATCGAATCATGAGTGGCGTCTTCGTCGAGTGGAAATAGCAGTTTGTTTTGGCGAAAGGCACGGCGATCCCATGGTCAGACATGAAGATGACAAGTGTGTTCTCGCTGATGCCCGCGTCGTTGATCGCTCGAAGAACATTCCCCACTGAGTCGTCTGCACGACGAACCGAAGTGTAGTACTGAGCGATCTCCTTTCTAACGGGTGGAAGGTCAGCCAGGAATCGCGGCACATCGATCTCCTCTGGGCCATAGGGGTCTTTGATTGTAGCAATGCCAGTCCACTCTTTATCGTTCTGGATCTTGTTGGTTTCACCTTTGCTGCCAGCGAATGGGCGGTGCGGATCAGTGATGTTTATGTTGAGAAAGAGAGGCTTATTGGCCTCTCGTGCCGACGAGATTGCCAGATTTGTCTCTGAGTAGAACTTTGCTGGACCACGGCCTCGCAGCGTGTATTGACCAGACTTCCTGATGCGGTCAAATGCTCCTTCATGGCGTGATGGAATCGTATGGATATCCTTGCCGACCAGCGTGCTGTGATAGCCTGCCTCACGGAGCTTCTCTGGGAGCGTCTCGATGCCTGGCTTGATCTCATCAAAACCGAGAGCTCCGCTGGAATGGGGGTACCGGCCCGTCATGATCGACGCCCGGCACGGCATGCAGATGGCGATGGCCACGTGAGCCTGGTCAAAAGCGACACTCTCACCCGCAAATCGATCCATGTTTGGCGTTATGCCAGGCAGAGTGCAGCCATACGCCCCGACAGAATCCCAGTTCATGTCGTCGACGGTGATCAAAACCACATTCGGACGTTGTTGTGCTGCCATCAGCAGCACTGCTGCGCCTGCTATCACCCTGCCATTATGCCTGGATCAGGCAAACAGGTCATGCTTCACATCGCCGTGGACGTCCGTCAATCGGAAGTTGCGGCCTGAGTGGAAAAAGGTCAGCTTCGTGTGGTCGATGCCGAGCAGGTGGAGCATCGTCGCGTGCAGGTCATGCACGTGAACCTTGTCCTTCACAGAGAAGAAGCCCCAGTCGTCGGTCGCGCCATATTTGAAGCCTTTCTTGAGGCCGGCTCCAGCAAGAATGGTCGTGAAGCCATGCGGGTTGTGGTCTCTTCCGTCGCCGCCTTGGGCAACCGGAGTTCGGCCGAACTCGCCGCTGATCATCACCAGCGTGTCTTCGAGCATTCCGCGCGCCTTCAGGTCCTTGATCAGACCTGCGATCGGTTTGTCGACTTCTTTGGCGTTCTTCGAGTGGCCGTTGCGCAGGTCGCCGTGCTGATCCCACTTGTAAGAGTGAGAAATCTGCACGAACCGGACCCCGTTTTCGGCAAACCTCCGAGCAAGGATGCACTGATGCGCGAAGTCCTTTGTGACCTCTTCATCAAATCCGTAGAGCTTCTTGGTCTCGTCGCTCTCACCATCAATTTCCTGAAGCTCGGGAGCCTCCATCTGCATGCGGTAGGCGAGCTCAAATGAGTCGAGTCGGCCCATAAGCGCCGGGTCCGGCCCCATGTGGTCGAGCTGCTCTTTGCCAAGCCTTTTGATCAGTTCAATCTCGAGTTCTTGTGCGGTGGGTGGAGTCTCGTGATTCTCGATGTACGGAATCTTCGCATCTTTGGTCAGCATGCTGGCATTGCCGATCGGCGTGCCCTGTGTGTAGCTCGGCAGAAACGCAGAGCTCCAGTTGGTGATGCCGCCATGCGTCAGTGTCGGACAGACTGTGACAAAACCGGGCAGGTTCTGATTCTCGGTGCCGAGGCCATAGGTGACCCACGAGCCCATCGATGGACGAACAAAGGTGTCGCTGCCAGTGTGCAGCTCCAACAGCGCTCCGCCATGCCGAGAGTTCGAGCCGTACATCGAATTGATGAAACAGAGATCGTCGACACAGCCGCCGACATGGGGGAAGAGATCACTGACCGGAATGCCGCTTTCGCCGTAATTCTTGAACTCCCAGGGGCTCTTGAGCAGGTTTCCTGTCGGACTCGACACAATTCGCGGCATCTCGCCGGGGAATGGTTTGCCGTGGTCTCGTGTCAGCGCGGGTTTGGGATCGAAAGTGTCCACCTGGCTCGGGCCGCCGTGCAGGAACA
>JALGXY010000151.1 GCA_029824495.1 Fimbriimonadia bacterium | reverse complement strand
TCGATCTTCTCCAGCCAGGCAGTAACCGGGAGGGGCATCACCTGCCCCTCCACAATCTCCTGACTCTTCTTGATCAGGTCACTGCACAGGTCGAGCAGCTCGCTCTGCTTCACTTCTTGCTGGGGTCCAGCTCAGCCAGACCGGCCTCCTTCAGTTTCGCGTTGATTCCGGCCATCGGCCCGTCGATGATTGCTGCCAGCTTATCAAGCTCAGCGTCGATCTGACTGCCGACACGGCGGTAGACCTGCCACGACTGCCTGGTCGGTCCAAACTCGCTGTTTGCAACGACACCAAGAAGCGCGCCCATTCGGTTGTTCAGCTTGATCGGATAGTTGAGCGGGTCCTGGCCGCTGCGCATCTTCGTCTGATACAGCTCGTTTTCGACAACCTCCAGACTCTTCAGCAACGCGTCGAGGTCAGCCTTCATTCCCTTGGCATCACCAAGTTCTGTGATCTGATCTCGAATACGCCGGATCTTGTAGACGCCCTCGTTTGCGGCATCTGCTTTATCAGCGATTGCGCGAGAGAGCTTGAACTGCTCAACCAGGTCGGCATCGGTCGCCGGGCTGCGCGGATCCTTGGCCCACTTGAAGGTCTGCTCAACCGTCTTGCCGTTTACCGTCAGCTTGACTGTGTAGATGCCGGGAGGAGCCTTGAGCGGCTGGGCTCCGGCTCCCCAGAGGATCATATCGACCGGCCGCATCATCCCTGGATAGCTCAGCGAGGTGCTCGATCGGTGGAATCCTTCGGTCTTGCCAGGGAAGGCGATCCGTCCCACCTGCTGACCTTTCGCATCATGAATGGTCACAGCCACCTCTTCGGCTTCCTGAGGCAGATAGTAGTCGATCACGACCCCGCTGCTCGGGTTGGCGCCCAGCGGCTCTTCCTCTTCTTGAGTCGAGGCAGATCGTCGCCGACCGAAGCGGCCAGAACCCCATCGTGCTCGCGAAGCTTCTCGAGGCTTGTAGAGAAGCGGTCCGCCAACTCTGATCCCGGGGCTGAGCTGCTGTACAGCGCTGACGTTGTCGAGAATCCAGAAAGACCGGCCATGTGTTCCGACGACGATATCGCCGTCTTTCACGACCAGGTCATGAATCGGCACAACAGGCAGGTTCATCTGGAATGTCTGCCAATTCCGGCCGTCATCAAAGCTGACATAGACGCCGGTTTCGGTTCCGGCATAGAGCAGGCCTTCGCGTGCAGGGTCTTCTCTGACCACCCGAACAAACGTGTCGCCAGCGATTCCCTTGTCCGCCCGTCTCCAGGTGGCGCCATGGTCATCTGTGATGTAGATGTAGGGCGAATAGTCTCCGTTCTCATGATTGTCGACAGAGAGGATCGCTTTCGCAGGGTTGTGCGGCGAGGCTTCGATCATGCTGCAGAGCCCCCACTTGGGCATCCCGGCAGGTGTGATCTCAGTCCAGTCGTTGCCGCTGGTTTTCGTGATGTGAACCCGGCCATCGTCTGAACCGACCCAAATCAGGTGCTTTTGTATAGGCGACTCAGCAAGTGTAAAGACCGTGCCGTAGATCTCGACACCTGTGTTGTCCTTTGTGATCGGACCGCCGCTCGACTTCATCTTGCTCTTGTCATTTCGAGTCAAATCCGGGCTGATCACATCCCAGCTTCCGCCCATGTCTCGCGACACCATGACGTGCTGGCTGGTCGTGTAGAGAAGATTCGGGTCGTGATGAGAGAAGATGATCGGGAATGTCCACTGAATTCTGTGGTGCAGCTCTTCGCCACCCCGTCCGATCGGGTTGTCCGGCCAAGCGTTGACATTGCGGCGCATGCCGGTTCGGTGGTTCATCATCGTCAGAAGGCCGCCATAGCTGCCGCCAAAAACAATCTCTGGATCATCAGGCTTCGCGCTGACATAGCCGCTTTCACCACCAGCTGTTGAGGTCCAGTCATCTCGACCGATGCCTCTTCCGCCTGTCCTGCTCGGGATTCGGACAGTCGAGTTGTCCTGCTGGGCGCCCAGTACGTTGTAAGGAGTCGCGTTGTCCGTGCTGACGTGATAGAACTGAGCTGTCGCAAAGTCTTGTGACGACCAGCTCTGGCCAGCATCGAGAGTGACATTGGCGCCGCCGTCGTTCGACTCGACCATGATGTCCGGGTTCTCTGGATTGATCCAAAGATCGTGATTATCCGAGTGGGGCGTACCGACTCGCCTCAGCGATTTGCCGCCGTCCGTAGAGCGGTACATCGAGACGTTCAGAACAAAGATCGTCTCCTTCTCTTTCGGGTGAGCAAAGATCTGTGAGTAGTACCAAGCGCGCTGCCGCACATTCCGGTCGTCGTTGATCAGCTTCCATGATTTGCCGGCATCGTCGCTGCTGAAGATGCCTCCTTCGAGCGACTCGACAATGGCGTAGACCCGGTTTGAATCGACAGGTGAGACGGCGAGGCCGACTTTGCCGATGGTGCCTCCCGGAAGACCCGGTGCCCCGCTGATGTCGGTCCAGTTCTCACCGCCATCGGTCGACTTCCAGATTTTTGATCCTGGACCACCCGAATTTAGAGAATAACCAGTGCGCCATCCGTCCCACGTCGCAGCATAAAGCACGTTTGAGTCGTTCGGGTCGAGCACGATGTCGATCGCGCCCGCCTGATCGCTTTCGAACAGAATCTTCTTCCAGCTTTCGCCGCCATCGGTCGTCTTGTAGACGCCACGATCCGGGCCGAAGCTGTAGACCGGTCCAAGAGCACCAACCCAGACCGTATCAGCATCTTCTGGATGCACGATGACCGTTGAGATCGACTGAGTGGCTCTCAGGCCGACGTACTTCCACGTATCGCCGCCATCGGTCGACTTGTAGACCCCGTCTCCATGCGAGATATTCCCGCGGATTTCAGTCTCGCCCATGCCGACGTAGATCGTGTCCGGCTCTGACTGGCTCGCGCCGATCGCGCCGACAGAACCTGTCTTGAAGAAGCCATCAGAGACGTTGTCCCAGGTGACTCCAGAATCGGTAGTCTTCCAGAGGCCTCCTCCGCATGAGCCCATAAAAAATGTCTCATCGCTGTTGTAGACGCCAGTCGAAGCGACAGACCTTCCCCCGCGGAAGGGGCCGATTGATCGCCACTCTAGGCCATCAAAGAGGCGAGAGTCGACAGTTTGGGCTGCCGCACCTGTCGCCAAGAGGGCTGCCGTGATCAGCGCGCCAACTCGTCGAATCATAATTCCCCTATTCTGCCAGAGAAGAGTTGAAGCCTGCCCTAACCCTCTCCCTAAAGGTTGGCTATAATTGCTCTTCAGCCGATGAGGCAACGCAGGCTCATTTCAGGCTGGAGCTGACTATGACGGCCATGACGCTCCGTATCCGCCCTGACAAGATCGCCAGCGCCTGCCTGCCATTCGGCTTTGGTCCGTACCTGAGTGTACAGCCCGAACCCGTCTGTCAAGAAGGAGCCGCTATC
>JALGXY010000150.1 GCA_029824495.1 Fimbriimonadia bacterium | reverse complement strand
AGGCAGTGCGGGGGTCGTCGGCAGCAGGAAGAGTGCAGCTCGCGAAAGCGAACTTGTTTCCGTCCGCTATTGGATGGCTACAGCGTGATGAAGATGCAGAAAAGGCAGAAAGGAGCCTGAAGGAAGATCCTAAGACCCTTAACGAGAGTGTCTACGATCAATCCTCAAAAATCAAAACTCATCTCGCGCTCTTCAGCTCCAGCGGCTCCCGCCCTGCTCTTAATGAGAGGACTCAGTAGTTCTAGGCCGCACTCGCGACTTGGAGCTCATGCAACAGGATGAGCAGCTAGGATCGGTCTAGGGGCAGCGGTCTCCTCTATTGGCTGATCCAGGAGCTGAGCCACCGGACAACAGTACTGAACCCAATCACGAGCAGCGATAACACGACCAAAAAGACGATCGCGCAGGCCGCTCCCCACCAACTGTTTGATGACTTGCCGTTGACTTCAGGCGCTGGGCCCTTGCTGGCTCCAGACTTTGGCTCTGCCCCTGATAGCTCAATCAGCTCTTGGACCACTTGCTGGGCACGAACTGTTGAAAGATCCTCGGGTCGGCAACGCAGCTTCAGCCTCTTCAGGATTATCGCCGGATCTTCGCTGCAGGATCTCTTGAAGGCAGCGATCGCGTTCTCCTTCTCTTCGTTTAGATCGTCATCAAGGAACCAATACCTGCCCGCCTCAATCGAGTAGCCTAGCTGGTGATTCACATCGCCGAGCCGGGTGCGAATACTCACGTCGCGGGGGTAAGTGATGATTAAGCCATGCAGGCTGTCGCGCGCGATCCCAAGCTTTCCCTCGGAGATTGCGTGGTCGACTTTCTCCAGCCCTTTGAGCTGTCCCACGCCTCTATTATGGTTGCATCGGGGAGTTGAACTGTCCTCCACCACCCCCGCCCACCCACCCTGGTGGTGGAGGACGAGTTTTTCGGAGTGGCCGCTTTTTCTTAGACTAGAGCAACGGGGGAAATCGCCGTCTGTGCAGACGTGGACGTCCGCACCACAGTAGGTGCTGCTTTCCCGAGGCTATCAGTCTCGCCGGAACACGAAGGTCATGCCTTCGGCGCCAGGAGTTTCGGAAGCAGTCAGAGTATTGAAGTCCTCTGAGACAGCGAATGTGATCTCCTGCTTGTCGTTGCCGTCCGGTGTGATGGTGACCGTAGTTCCATCCTCGGAGAGCTTCCATTTGGCTTTCGTCACCATCTCGCTGCCGGCAGCTGTCTGAACGGCAGTGCCGTCTTTCTCGATCTTCAAGGAGAGTTTGGTATCTGTCATCGACTTGATCATCTCGTTGACCTGTTCTTCAGCCATGCCGCCAGAGATCAAAGCGGAGCGCATATTGGCTTTCGCATCTTCGGTAACAGAAGGCGTGCCTGTGAAGGTGCCGAGAATCTTCTTCTCAGGTCCGCCGCAGCCGACAAGCAGCAAGGAAGAGGCGAGGATCAGTGTGGCAAAAAGAGGTTTCATAGGGTGCCCGACCTGGTGCCTGGATGATACACGAATCGAAAGGAGGTTGATTCGACCTATACTGTTGGCGATGCCTTCAAAGAAGACCTTTTCGCTTAAGACCTGGGTGTTTGCCACCTGGTTTGGGTGGTTTATCGGCTTCTTGTTGGTTCTGGCGTTCTCCGTCTTTTCGGATACGATCGGTGTTGCCGGAGCACAGGTCTGGGTTGGGCTGGGGATGGGTGCTGGTGTTGGACTCTTCCAGTCTCTGATCATCCTTCGATTTCTTAAGACCCCGCTTGGCTGGGGCTGGAAATCTGTTCTGGGGATGGGGGGAGTCTTCTTGATTGGTGATCTTGTTGGTCTGATCATAGGGACTGGTTTGGGTCCCCGTGCCATTTTTGTTTTGGTTGCTGTCGGCGGTGCTGCCGCAGGCGTGCTGCAGATACGCTCAATCATGGGGCAATCGAGGCAGTGCGGCCTGTGGTGGTGGATTTCGATGCTGGGCTGGATTTTGGCGACGGGGGCGTCTGTGGGGCTGCTCAACGGCCTGAAAGAGAGCATCAATGCGCTGGGGACACCTTGGAGCGCCATTGTGGCCTTTCTGCTCCTGGTGGGCGGCGGCGGAGTTCTCGGCACTGTCACCGGGCTCGGGCTGAAGAGGATCATGCCGGACGCTTTTGACGAGAGCTGATGCTTTCGGGTTGGCGAGCGGGACCGGATTCCCCCACTTCCATTATTGCGAAGCGAAATGGAGGAGGGGAGGGTCCGCCAAAGAACTCTCCAATAGGGAGAGTTCGACGTGGATGGGGGTGGAGGTTCCGGATGCAGACGGGTGCGTCCGCACCACAGGATTGTAAGTTAAAGCCCTCCCCCTTGCTTGCAGGGGGGAGGGACAAGGGTGGGGGGTTCTTGGCTCACCTCAGATTCCCGGATTAACCCCCTTCCCCCAACCCCCTTCCTCCCTGCGAAGGAGGAAGGGGAGTCTTAGTTCCCCCTCCTCTTGCCCCGGAGGAGGAGGGGGTTAGGGGGTGAAGGTTCTTTCATGCAGCCCAGAATTTGAGAACAGACCCCCATCCCCTACCCCTTCCCCCTGTAAACAAGGGGAAGGGGATTCATTGTTCTTACTCTGGATTGGTAAGCCCCCTCTTCCTAACCCTCCATCCCACTATGAAAAAGAGGAAGGGGAGTTAAGGGACTAAACCAGGGGGCCTCAAGACTTGGTGAAGGTGATGTCGAACTCGTAGTAGCCGGTGGTCAGCGTGTTCTCATCCTCAATCGCCAAATGCATCGGCTGGCTAGCACCATAGCCGGGAGCTGCCGATGGATTGACCATGATGAACTTCTCATCTTCTGTGAGAGTCCATGAGCCTGTCTCACCGGTCGGGCTGAGCATCCCTTCGAGCAGGCAGGTCCCGTCGTTGTCGATGACGATTTTAGGTGTTGCCGCGAGAGTTTCAAGGATCATCTGTTCGGCTTCACGCTCGTCGATGTAGTGCTCCTTCATCCAGCGTTCTCGCATCTCGGTGCGGCTGTCATCCTCGATCGTGACCTTGCCGGAATATCGTCCTTCATAGCCGCTGCTCATCATGCTGCAGCCAGCCACCAGACAGGCTGCTGCCAGAGTGATGATGGTGGTTAGTCCTGCTCTCATCGGTCCTTCCTTACGACCAGTGTAGCGACATTCGGCTGAAAGTTTTTCGTTTTGTCTTCTGTAGAATAGAGGTGGATGAAGCAGCAGGAGAGAGTCAGAGGTCCATTTCGGTGGTGGATGATGCCGGTAATCGGCGTCTTTTCCATCTTCGCATACTTGCTGATTCGAATCAACGGTGAGCACCCTGATTACAAGGCTCATGCTCGCCACCTCGAGGAGAGAAGAGACTGGGCTCGGAAGACGATTGGCCCAATGTCACTCAGCGAGTACTACAGGAAGAATGAGATTGATACTTGGGGTGATTTTGAGAAGTGGCGAAGTCTAAGATGGGAGTTTGAGGCTCGACTAACTGTTTTTGA
>JALGXY010000149.1 GCA_029824495.1 Fimbriimonadia bacterium | reverse complement strand
CTGATGTGGTCGACGGCTGGATTCATGAAGCCGACCCAGCGATGATCCGGGCTCACTCCTTGGGATCGCTTCGAATGCCGGTCCTCGGGTCCTCAAGGGGCTACCTGACATCGGACCAGAAAGAGGAGTCTGCTTGGCTGACCAGCTACGAGTGCCTCTGGCATGGGCCGTTCAAACAGAAGCTGATTCAGAAGCAGCTCGACAGCTTGTCGGGGCAGGTGAAGGTTGTCAAGAAGCGGGGAGTGACACAGGATCCGGACAGAGTTTGGCGACAGCTTCGTCCCTCTGGCTCCCGGTCACTTTGCCTGTTTTTGTGGCCGGATCAGCTTAAGATCAGGGCTGCCCTGTGTCTTCTGCCTGGAGATAGTTGAGTCCCTCCCGACAATGAGAATTGAGGTTGCCGGAGTTCTTCCGGCTTCTCTCTTGTCTCCCATCCAAGAGGGCCCTGCCGATCTGGCGGGGCCTTTGCCTTTTATCAGGCTTCCAACATCGATTGATAGCGGATGAGCATGGCACCGTCTGGCTGCCACTCCAACAGATCGTCGATCGCTTTGATCTCTTGTGCACGCCACGGATAGGGCGGCTCGAATCCGAGGGATTCAGCTTTCTGAAGGTGGCCTGCAGCCTCCATCTCCATGGGAGAGCCTTTGAGCAGCATCCACGCCATCATGATCCGGATCAGCGGGTTCTCTTTGTGCCGGATCAGCTCGTCGGCAATTCGCAGGGCGTCGCTGTAGAGCCCGGCCGCCGTGTAGGCGCAGATTACGTCGAGCGCAGCGTCTGGATCTGCCGCGAGCGGGCGCATCAGGGGGTTCGGATCGCTTGATTGAGCCTGCGATTGGCGCAGATAGTTTTCTGCTCTGAGTCGCGGCTCCAGCGGAGCGAGAAAATGCGCGTTGAGCAGCTCAGGGCACTCGTCATCGGCCTTGTCGAGCGTTCCGTTTCTGCGCACGGCAGCTTTTAGGTGCCAGATCAGCGGCGATTCTCCTGCCCACATCAGCGCCGATTCAAGATGGGCGTCTGCCTTCTTGAACTCGCGTAGGCGGCTCAGCCGCAAGGCTTCGGCTATCGCAGCGGTGTGACGGGTGCCTGCCGTGGTCGAAGCTGCCAGCGGGCGCGCGTTCTGCCAGCCCTCAGCAGCGGCCGCAATGGCAGCCAATTCAGCCTCGGGAGCGCTTGTGCTGGCCATCTTTTGGGGCCAGAGAATCTCCTGCCCCTTGGTGTCGCCTGAGACGATGATCGACTTTGGACTGTGGCCAGCCAGCGGAATCTCGGTGGGCTGATCGGGCTTTAGATCGGTCTCAGCCTGGAGGCGCTCGTCGGCACTGGTCAAGACCTCAATTCGAGCCTTGATAGGAGCCGCAGCCTGAATGGTCACCGAGCTTTCAGTGACACCAATAAGTCCATGTTCAGAGCCTTCTTCAGGGACAAAACCTGAAAATGGAGTCAGCCAGAGCTTCAGATCGACCGACTGAAACGGTGCGATTTCAGAGCCTTCAGGCAGGAGGTGAACGGCCCCATCTTTTGACTTCACAGGTGAGTTGTCACGCTCGACCCAGAGCCCTGAGTTTTCGTCGCTCAACAGCTTTGAACCCTCGGCGGCTAAGCCGTGCGCCAGCAGGCAAGGATCAATCGGGAGGCTGGTGTGGCCGCGATTCAGAAGTTTGATTTCGAGCATGAGCTGTGCTCGATCTGGGTGGAGCGTCCAGCACGCATGCCAGCTCAGGTTCAGGCCAGGAATCACCTCATGCAGGATGACGGCAGCCGGCTCGGTCTCACCATTTGGCTCGTGGAGCATCGTCTGGACTCTGGCGAGCGAAGTCGGCCTCTCGATGCCGTCTAACCCGAGCTCCAGACCAGCTTCAAGCCGCACACCACGAGAATCACCATCGGCGAGTCGAACTTTGTCCCCCATCGAGATGAGGTCTTTGCCTGATCGTCGGTCGATCAGCTTGATTAGTCGTCCGCCGAGATCGGGGCAAAAAACCGCCTCGACAAAGCGATTAGAGAGGTGAATGAGGCGCAGATCCTGCGGCTCATATCGCCCGCTTGGCTTCAGTCTGGGCAGGGGCCAACTTTTCGTTCCGCTTCTGACCTGTTCCGGTTCGACTTGAGCAGACTCAATCAGAGATTCGGCCTGATCTTCGTACAGTTCTAGGCTCATTTTTCCCCACATGTGGAAAACTGTGTAACATAAGCGCAAGCTGAACTTCTGTTATTAGGAGAGGTGCTGTCCATGAAGGTACTCAAAGCTGTTTTAAAGCAGGTTGCGATCTGGCTGGTGATTCCGGCTGGAATCGGCCTATTTGGCTTCTTTTACCTGGGACCGAACCTGAGTGCAGGTCTGCTGACCGATGCTTCTGATTATTCTGGCCGATCTGAAGTTACAGGGCCAGGTCAAGGTTCTTTTGGTCAAGTTGAGGCTTCAAAACCTGAACCAACTTTTTCCACAGGCACCGTCGACATCAGTTTTGATGTGGAAAAGTCGAATCGCCAGAATCGGGGCCTGAGCGAGGTCCGAATTCTCGAAGATTAAGGCTGATTTGAGCCTAGTCTAAAGAAGGCATCAGCGTTGACTGAGGTCAATTTCGCGCACTCGGCGGGCGTCATTCCGAGCGATCCAGCCAGCGTCTCGTTAATGAATGGCAGCCATGCAGGCTTGTTTCGCTTTCCCCGGTAGGGAACAGGCGTCATCCAGGGGGCATCTGTCTCGATCAGAATCCGGTCTTTCGGCAGGATTCTTACAAGTTCTCTCAACGAATCATTCTTCTTGTAGGTGATCGGCCCGTCGACCCCAAAGAACGCGTCGAGCTTCATGCAGCGATGCGCGTCGGTCTCGTCCCCTGCAAAGCAGTGAAACAGGTAGGGCTGGATCGGACGAGTCTCAAGCAGGTCGAGCAGCTCTGGATACGCCTCACGGCAGTGAAACACGATCGGCATATCGAGAGATTTCGCCAGATCAAGCTGCTCGATCAAGCAGACCTTCTGCTGCTCGGGTGTTGAGAAATCCCAGTGGAAGTCGTAGCCGATCTCTCCAATGGCGACCGACTTCGGATCGGCTGCCATCTCTTCGACCGCCTTCAGTTCGTTAGCGTTGTATTTGGCTGCGCTGGTCGGGTGCCAGCCGACAACGGCAAACACCCCGTCGAATCTGTTGGCAATCTCCAGGGCAATGCGGCTGGAGTCAGTATCGACACCGACGATGATCAGCCGGTCGACGCCCGCATCTTTGGCCTCCTGAACCGCCTCGGCAGCATCCGGAAATGCTTCGAGATCATTCAGGTGGCAGTGGGTGTCGATCAGCCTCATCAACAGCATTGTGATCGGGAGCCGCAGTTCGCCGCAGGACTTCAAAACTTTGGATGGGGAAATCCCGTAATCTAGTCCTGGATGAGGCGCCCGAGGCCAACGAAGAATTTTCCTGCTCTCACGCAGGCAGTCGATGAGCTGTCTCAGGGATCAGATCAGGTCAGGCAGCT
>JALGXY010000148.1 GCA_029824495.1 Fimbriimonadia bacterium | reverse complement strand
CGTCGTTGGATCCAGCCACTCTAATGACGATACTGCAAGAGCTCCGCCAAAAACCGGAAAATTACCAGCCTTTTGTCTCGCGGAGCTGGTCACTGATCTTCTTAAGAGTCTCATCGTCAGCCTCGCCGGTCAGCATTTGGCGTCGGATCGCTCTCTGCTTATTCGCTTCAAGTCGGGTCAAGGCGGCCTCAAGATCCTCTTCGGTCACCTGGCCGCCAACACTTTCATCTATCGACATAAGCATGTCTGCTGCATCGGCAGGGAGCCTGCCGATCCAGACATTCACCGGCTCATCAGGAAGCCCATCTGGAAAGACCTCGGCAAGAGACTCTCCCAGGGCCTTTGCAGCGGGCGAGTGGAATGGCTCCCTTCCGCAGACCCCGGCCAAGGCTGATGACGCTGTCAGCGGGTTGACTAGAGCCTTTAAGACGGTCTTTTCGAGTCCGGTCAGCACCGGAGCCGCCTTCGGTCTACGCGGCGCCTCCTCCGCGCGAGAAGCTTTGCGCTCCTCCGCCTTCTGGCCTCGTTTTGCTTTCACCGCCATGCGGCGCAGCATATCCATTGCAGCCATCCTGTCCGAGACACCTGGCAGGTCGCCAGCTAGTGCTGAAACGCCTCGTTCAAGCTCCATCGGAGTTGCGGCGATGGCGAGAGCCTCGGCGGCTTCCTCCCAAAACTCATCCTTGTTTGGATTCAGCCGTTCCCGCAGAAGCTGCAGCCTCTGCTCCATTGGTGAAACAGCCCGCTCCACCAACGCCATTACAGCCCTGGCACCATCTCGCTGAAGCAGAGAATCTGGGTCGTCACCCTCTGGCGGCATGGCGATCAGAGGTTTGAGATTGGCCTTGATCAGGGTGGCCGCGGTCTTCATCGCTGCATCCTGCCCTGCTCGATCACGGTCGTAGAGAATCACAACATGGCTGCACCAGCGTTTGAGCAGTCCCGCGTGTTCATCCGTAAATGCTGTTCCTAGGTTGGCGACCGCATTCTTGACACCGGCCATGTGACACGCGATGACATCCATGTAGCCTTCGACCAACACAGCCTGGTCAGCTTCACGAATCGCCTCTTTCGCCCGGTTCATTCCATAGAGAATCCGGCTCTTTTTAAACAGAGGAGTGTCGCTGCTGTTGATGTACTTAGGCTGACCATCCCCAATGATCCGCCCTCCATAGGCGACGAGCTTGCCGCGATCGTCATGAATTGGCACCATGAGGCGACCGCGAAAAATATCGAAATAGCCGCCACGAGTGTCGTTCTTGACGAGAAAGATCTTCTCAGCCATCGAAAGAGACATCTTCTTCTTGGCCAGTTCATGTGCCAAGGCTTCGCCGACATTGGGGCTGTACCCGAGCCCCCAAGCATCTCGAACCTCTTTGGTTAAGCCACGATTATCGCAATAGGTTCTGGCAGTTTCAGACTGTTCGACCTGAGCTCTAAAGAACGCCTGTGCGGCAGCCATCTGCTGCTGATAGATCTCTCGCTCGGAGCGCTCTTTGGGATTCGCCTTTTTGAGTTGAACCCCAGCCTGGTCGGCCAGGATGTTGAGGGCGTCTTTGAAGTCGACGCGCTGGGTCTCCATCACCCAGTTGAAGATGTCACCGGAGGCGCCGCATGCCCAACACTTGTAGCGGCCGAGCTGTTGGTTTATCGTCAAAGAAGGGTCTTTGTCGTCGTGAAACGGACAAAGACCCTTCCAATATTTGCCGGCCTTCTTCAGGCTCATTCGCTGACCGATGAGTTCAACAATATCGATTCGTTGCCGAATCAGGTCAAGCTCATCTGCCACAGCCAGATTCTATCAGGCTTTGCCGGCCGCGACCACAACACCGGTCACACAATGAGGACGACCAGCGTGAACTCTTGAGAGTCGAAACGCCACTCGATCCATAACCAAGTAGCGAATCACGAGATTGTCGCCATTGATTTCATAGGCATCCGGAGCACCGTACTTGGTGATCAGATCGCTGAAGCTGGCGCCAAACTTGACGTCTCGGCCAGTCTTCACTTTGCTGTCGCTCAGTCCGATCGCTTCGATCTGAACTACGCGGTTGAATTTGTCAAGGACAAAAGCGTATCGGCTTGCGCCTCGCTTATAGACCCATCGCGTGATGGTGATCCGTCCAGCATCTCCGCCAGCAGCAGCTCCGCCGCCTGCTCCAGCAGGTCCGCCAGCACCAGCAGGTGCTCCACCAGCGCCAGCCGGTCCATCCTGGCTTCCACCGCCGCCACGACCACCGAATCCAGCCGGAGGACCACCGGCCCCTGGAGGCGGTGCCTGGAAGTTGAACGGGTTGCCGATAAATCCGGGAAGCGGATCGGTTTTGACGATCGGGACATTAAAGAGCGCAGAAGCTGTGCTGCCGCCTCCACCTCCGCCGCCAGCAGGGGCGCCGAGGCTCGGGCCGCCGCCAGCAGGTCCGCTGGCAGCTCCACCCTGTGGGCCTGCGCCAGCGCCGCCAGCTACGACAGCCTGAATGTCGTCTGGTGATCCGTAAAGCTTCAGAACCTTCAGTCCTGAGTCGAAAAGGTTGATTCCTACAAGGCTTCGTTCGGCTGAACCAAGTCGTTTAGAATCTGACTCTTTCTCGTCTTTCTCCTGGGCGATCGCAGTGCTGAAAATCAAGCAGGCTGCTGTTGCCAGAGAAGCGATTCGAAATGCGTTCTTCAATGCAGTATTCCTCTCGTGATGAGCGTCGCTCGTGAACCTCTGACGACCCCATATCGGCCATAGGTTACATTCCTTGGGCACTTTTGATCAATCGGGTATACCCCGACGTATCACCTTCATAGAAGGACACCAAAAACATGAGCGCAGACCTTGCAATCACCGGTTCTGAATTTGACGCGAAAGTCCTCCAGTCGGAGCTTCCCGTTCTCGTCGATTTTTGGGCGAGTTGGTGCGGCCCTTGCCGCATGATCGCGCCTCACGTCGAAGCCCTTGCAGAAGAGATGGCTGGCAAAGTCAACATCTTCAAATTGGACGTCGATACTGACGGTGAGGTTGCCGCTAAATTCGGCATCATGAGCATCCCCGCTCTCCTGATCTTCAAAGACGGCCAGATCGCAGATCGAATGGTCGGTGCAGGCTCGAAAGAAGACATTCAGGCCTGGATCGAAAAGAACCTTTAAGCCTCTCGATTTCAAGGCCTGGCCCACAAGCCAGGCCTTGACTGTATCTCCCACAACCCCGTGACAAAAAAGAACGCTATGCCCAACGTCGCCAAAGCCGGCGGCATCATGATGGCGAGCCTCTTCCTCAGCCGAGTCCATCTCCGCCAAGTTCGGCCAGAACGCTTTTACCGACGCGTATCAGGCCAGCTTCAACATCCCCGACATAATCTTCTTTTTGGTCGCGGGCGGAGCACTCAGTTCAGCTTTCATCCCGGTCTTCACCGAGCATCTCGCCACAGATCGCGAGGACGATGCTTGGGAGATCTTCAGCACGATGGCGAACCTGATGCTCGGCATATTGCTGGTCCTCATCACAGCCTGTTGGATCTTTGCGCCCCAACTGGTGGCCGCCACGGTTCCTGGCTATGTCACCGAGCCGGGAAAAGCGGAGTACATGCCGCTGGTCGTTCAGATGGCGCGGATCATTCTGCCAGCACAGCTCGCCTTCTTCATGGGTGGGCTGATGTTCGGCGTGCTCTACTCCAAACAGACATTTGCGGTGCCC
>JALGXY010000147.1 GCA_029824495.1 Fimbriimonadia bacterium | reverse complement strand
CGAGCTCAAAGAGCTCAACCCCAAAGAGGCCATAGCCGCCGACAGATTCAACGGCTGAAATCGCTGCCTCGCTGGCATCTGTGCCGCTGGGAAAGACCAGATCGCAGACATGATTGGTCTGGATCGTCTCCATCGTGGGAAAACACTTGGTTTCGGTCTGAGATCGGCAGACCATCACGGCCAGCTCCCGCTTGAACGGTACAAAATCTTCTGCCATCCAGCCGCCTTGAGACCAGAGCGGCTTGTGCTCCTCAAGTTCTTCGGGAGTCTTTGCGTAACGCGTGCCCTTGCCGTCATAGCCGCCAAATCGTGCCTTGAGCACCATCGGGAAGCCGATTTCACTGACAGCATCTTCCATTTCGACAGCTTTGGGAGTCGGTGCGCCTTGTTTTGCATAGGCTCGGCGCTGCAGGAGCTTGTCCTGGATCGTTGTCAGACAGTCGACTCCGGGAGTGAGTGCCGATTCGTCTCTGCCCGAAATCTCGAGGGCCTTGCGGATCGACTCGGCTGGAATGAACTCGTTCTCCAGCGTGACCTGGCCGCAGCTCTGGAAGACCTCGGCTGCCGCTTCCGGGTCATCAAGCCGGCCTTGAATCGACGGAGCAATCTGAGAAGCCGGAGTGTCGCTGCCGGGATCTAGGGACAGGCACTTCAATCCCATGCGTTGGGCTGCCTGAATCGACATCCTAGCGAGCTGTCCGCCGCCCAAAAATCCGAGGTCATATCTTGTCATCGCATCTCCACAATCTGTTCACGTCGCGGTTCGATCAACGTCGCATGCTCCATATCTTTCACCCGGATCACGCCGATCAACTCGGTTCCCGCCGGTTCAACCCCGAGCCGCTGGGCCGATTCTGTCGCCCAAGTGAGAATCGGGTCGATGAAAGTCTCATTTGGGTGGGTCAAATTGAAGCTGAGCTGCGACAGTCCTTGAGACGGAAGAGGAAAGCCCAAAGCACGTACTCCTTTCAGCATCGGGTCATCTTTGCGCCTCACCCTGACTCGTGCAGCTAGATTGGCTGCCGCAACCGCCTGAGTCTCGTGCAGATTCAGGTTCAAAGCAACCAGAAAACTCCGCCAGCCCATCACGGCTACACCCAGGTGCTTGTGCGCCTTATTCGGTCCAAAATCTGGTTCGAGATCCTTTGAAAGCAGACTTCCAAACCCGCCTTTGCGCAGCGCTGGGAGCCTCCCTGTGTGACGGCCTTTTTCGGACTTTTCGTACAGAAACACCGGAATCTCATGCTTCTCCGCCATCTCTGCGGCGACACCATCGATCCAGGTGTTCATCCAGACCGGATCGGGCTCTTCATACGGGATGAACGGGCAGACATCAAGCCCTCCGATACGAGGATGGCAGCCGACATGCCGATTCAAGTCGATGCTCGGCAGGATCAGATCAGCCAGGTCGAGAAGCGTCTGCTTGACCGGCTCCGGTTCGCCTGAAAAGGCGGTGACAGTTCGGTTGTGGTCAAGATCGCTGTCGGCGAAATGGACTTCAACATCTCTGAGGTCCATCAGATCCCGAACGGATCGAAGCAGGCCCACATCGCGGCCAAACGACCAGTTCGGAACCGTCAGGATCTTCATTTAGAGACCGACAACGTTGTAGCCGCTGTCCACGAAAATGATCTGACCAGACACACCAGCACTCAGATCGCTCACGAGATACGCGGTCGTCTTGGCAACTTCATCCTGGCCGTACTCTCGTTTGAGCGGGGCACGCTCATGAACCGCGTCGATCATGCCGAGAAGGCCCTTGACGCCGCGAGCTGCCACCGTATTGATCGGACCAGGGCTGACCGTGTTGACTCGAATTCCCTTCTGACCAAGATCCTGTGACAGATACCGAACCGAAGACTCGAGAGCAGCTTTCGCCACGCCCATCACGTTGTAGTTCCCGACAGCACGGGTGCTGCCCAGATAGGACATCGCCACAACGCTGCCGTCTTCAGCCATCACAGGTTCGAGTGCACGGCAGAGCGAAACCAGCGAATAGCAGGAGATATCCATCGCCATCTTAAAACCTTCGCGACTCGTGTCGATGAACCGGCCTTCCAGATCGGTCTTGTCAGCATAGGCCGCAGAGTGGATCAGAAAATCGATCTGCCCAAATCGCTCTTTGACAGTTTCAACGAGGGCATCAAGCTGCGCCTCCTCTGAGAAGTCACAGACGACCGAAGACATCCGCTCTTGATCAGCTAGCAGAGCGTCAACTCGCCGGAGCATCTTGTCGTTTTGAGCTCCGACACAGACCTCTGCACCGAGGCTGGCGGCATATTCGGCGCACGCCCAGCCGATCGAATTCTTGTTGGTAACGCTGAGAACGAGACCTTTCTTTCCCTCGAGGAGCATGTCTCGCATTATGGCGCAGGCAAAAAAAAAGCGGGCGTCACCCTTCCCAAGATGCCGCCCGAGTCATTCTCTTTTTGTCTTTGCTGAAGGCCCACATTGAAGCCGTCTCTATCATATTCGGGCGCCTCCGTAAATTCTTTAGGGTGATTTCTTCAGTAAGATCAAGTTTGTGGCTGAAAACAGCGGAAAGAAGTCGCGCAGAGATGTTCTGAAAATGGGTGCAGCGGCCGGAGCGGTCGGCTTGACACCTCTCAGAGTTGCGGGCCAAACACCTCAGGTCAAGGCGTTTCGGGCACCCGAAGACAAGGGACTCACGGGCACGGATTATCGACGGCTGCGCCGCAGGGGTCGGCCGACGCTCTACATGGGCAAAGAGCGGGAGTTTATCGGCATGCCGATCGGCGGGCTCTGCGCCGGACAGATCTACTTGGGCAGCGATGGGCGGTTCTGGCATTGGGACATTTTCAACCAGCCGGGAAACACGCGCAACGACACCGTCTACGTCACTCCGCTCGAGGCCAAGTCTGAAGTCAAGCAAGGGTTTAGCGTCGCGTGGAAAGGCGAGTCGGTTCAGGGCGAACGCAATCTAGACTCCGACGGGTTCAAGAACCACTCCTTTAGAGGCCAATATCCGTTCGCCGAAGTGTTCTTTGAAGACGATTCTCTGCCTGTCGAGGCGAGCCTCAAGGCTTATTCGCCCTTCTGCCCGCTGGAGACCGAAGAGAGCAGCCACCCAGCCACCTGCTTCATCTATCGATTGACAAACCGCTCCGATGAAGAGCTTGAGATTTCCGTCTCCGGATTCGTTGAGAATCGAGTTCTCTCATTCTCCAAACCTCATGCTTCTGGCAGACGCGTCAACCAAATGGTTGACAGCGGCTCCTGGGCAGGACAGAGCCTGTCCGCCACGATCGATCCGCCCCAGGAGACCGAATCAAATGAGCCTGAGGTTTTTGAAGACTGGAGTCACGGAAGCTATCGCGGCTGGAAGGTCGAGGGCACAGCCTTTGGCGAATCTCCCCAGCGAGTGAAGGATATGCCCAGCTACATGGGCGAGATCACCGACACGACCGAGTTCATCGCGAACACGCACCAGACTCGAAACGGCGAGGATGTCGTCGAAGGCGACAACCACC